>JBJMGN010000239.1:0-6023 GCA_045807885.1 Pyrinomonadaceae bacterium
AGGCGGCAAAGAACTTTGCAGAGATCATCCTTCAAGGCGTTTGGGGCCCTAACGGCCAGAAAAATAACTAACAAAGGGAACACGATGAGTAGACTTGGAGCATTTGGAATCATTCTTAGCTGCGTAGTTTTTTTGGCGGCTATCTCTTCAGGGTGCGGCGGCTCACGAGCGGCGAACACGAATGCGAATACGGCGACGCCTATCGTGGAAATCACGGCGGCGCAGGCAGTCGTAATGCCCATTCCTGCGTATATCGAAGCAACCGGCAATCTCGCAAGCGACGCGCAGACAGACGTCGCACCGGCGATCGCGGGCAAGATCGTCGAAGTAAATTTCGATATCGGCAGCTATGTAAACCAGGGCGATGTGCTCTTACGGCTTGATGCGCGCGACGCTGCCATTCGACTGGAACAAGCGCGTGCGCAAGTAGAGCAGCAGCGGCGCACTGCTGACCAGGCCAGCGCCGGAGCAGAGCAGGCGCTGGCGAACCTACGCCAGACGCAGGCGCGTCTCGGTGTGGGCGACGGTGAGGTCTTTCAAATAAAAGATTTTTCGCAGGTCAAGTCAATCACTGCGCAGCTTGAGCTTGCCGAAAAGGAATTGAAGCGAGCCGCAAAACTCCTGGAATCTGGTGATATTGCACGAACGATATACGACCAGCGCAAGTCGCAGCGGGATAGTCTACTCGGCCAGCTTGATGAAGCTCGTTCAAATGCGGCGGTCGCGATAAAAGCGATTGATACAGCACGTGCCGCTTATGAAGCCGCCCGCGCTGCTGCTGCAAGCGCCAAAGCCGGCATCGCGACGCTCGAAGCGACGGTAGCCGCTGCGGAAAAGGCGGTTAGCGATAACGCTGTAAGGGCTCCGATCAGCGGGTATGTTTCGGACCGGACAGCCGACGTGGGCGAATATATTTCGCCGAGTGCACCTAATACAAAGATCGCGACCATCGTTCGAACATCGACGCTTCGAATGAAGATCGACATCCCGGAGCAGTCGATCGGCAAGATCGGAACAGGGCAAGGCATCTCTCTACAAACAAGCGCCTATCCGGACCGCAACTTTGCTGGCCGTATAGTCCGCATTTCACCTGCCTTAAACGTGCAGGCGCGCTCGCTTACGGTCGAGGCCGAGGTTCAGAACGTGGAGGGTCTCCTCAAGCCTGGCCAGTTCGCTACAGTTCGGATCACCCAATCGAAACCCGAAAGCGCTGTGATGATACCGGTAAGCGCGATTCGGACAGAGGGTGAAACGAATCGGGTCTTCATAATCAAAGACGGAATGGCCCGCGAACAATTCGTACAACTCGGACTTCTGGAAAACGACAAGATCCAGGTCAAGCAAGGTGTTCAGGAAGGGGAATTTGTCGCGACCAGTAACTTGAGCCAATTAACCGACGGAGCTTTTGTCAGACAGTAATCCAAGGGGAACATTTGTATGCAGTGGTTAGCTGAGATCTGTGTAAAGAGGCCGGTGTTCGCGACGATGCTTATTATGTCGCTGGTCGTCGTCGGCGCGTTTTCATTTTTTCGCCTCGGTGTCGATCTGTTTCCCAAGGTCGACTTCCCGACAATAACCATTACTGTCCGAAACCCGGGAGCCTCGCCGCAGGAAATAGAAACCGAGGTAACAGAAAAGATCGAGGAGGCGGTCAATACGATCAGCGGGATCGACGAACTTCGCTCGACGTCGATCGAGGGTATCTCGCAGGTATTTGTTCAATTCCTTCTTGAAAAGGATGTAAACATCGCTGCCCAGGAGGTAGAGAACCGCGTTCAAACGGTGATTCCCAACCTTCCCGAAACGGCCGAACAGCCAACCGTACAAAAACTGGACAGCGATGCCGCGCCGGTCTTGCGGGTTGTTGTATCTGCTCCGACGAGTCTTCGTGAAGTGACGGAGATCGCAAAAACGAAGATCAAGGAACGAATCGAGTCAGTGAATGGCGTCGGACAGGTAACGATCATCGGCGGCAGAGAGCGGCAGATAAATGTTTGGGTCGATCCTGACAAGATGCGTTCTTACAACGTTACTCCTGCCGAAGTTTCTGCCGGCCTGCGCGTCCAGAATCTGGAATTCCCGAGCGGCCGAATCGATGAGGGCCAAACTGAAACCAGTGTTCGAACAATGGGTAAGGTTCGGAAGCCCGAGGAATTCGGCAATGTCGTCGTTGCGACCCGCGGTACCTACCAGGTAAAAGTGAACGACCTTGGTCACGTCGAGGACGGTGCCGAAGAACTACGGTCAGAGGCGCGATTGAACGGCGCCCCCGCGGTGACTCTCATAGTTTCAAAACAGTCGGGACAAAACACAGTCGCGGTCGCACACGAACTCAAGGACCGATTAAGAGAACTCGAACCAACGCTGCCTAAAGGTTTTGCGGTAAAGATCGTTGGAGACAATTCGATCTTCATCGAAAACTCGCTACATGCGATCGAGGAGCATTTGATCGTCGGAAGTATTCTGGCTTCGATTGTGGTTTTCCTATTCCTTTGGAATCTGCGAACAACATTTATTGCGGCTTTAGCCATACCTACATCGATCATCTCGACCTTCGCCCTGGTGTATGCCATGGGCTACACGCTGAATTCGATAACGATGCTTTCACTGACGCTCATGGTCGGTATTGTGATCGACGACGCGATAGTGGTTTTGGAAAATATTTTCCGGTTCGTTGAAGAAAAGGGTCTGGACCCGTTTCAGGCGGCGATCGAAGGTACTCGCGAGATCGGCATGGCCGTTCTGGCAACTACACTTTCGCTGATGGCCGTTTTCGTCCCGATCGGATTTATGTCGGGTATCGTGGGCCGGTTTATGTCGTCGTTTGGCTTAACGGCTGCCTTTGCGGTCGGCGTGTCGCTGCTTGTTTCGTTTACGCTGACACCGATGCTCGCGGCAAGGCTGATCAGAGTTCATCGTCCGAAGGCCAAAAAGCGCGAAGCGGAAATCGACACTGAGCTTGAAGGCGAACCGGTCGAGGAAGAGGACAGTAAACATCGCGGCTTTTATCGACATATCGACAGCACATACCATTGGCTGCTCCAATTTTCGATGGCGCATCGGTGGCTTATTGTTTCGCTTTGCGTGTTGGTATTCCTGAGCATCATTCCGCTTTTCATGTTCGTCGGTAAGAACTTCCTGCCGGTCGATGACCAGTCGCAATTCGAAGTCTCGGTGCGGGCGCCGGAAGGATACTCGCTGCAAGCGACTTCCCTTGAGATGGAGCGAATAGCGTCGGAGATCCGAAAGATGAACGGCGTAACTGACACGCTGGTTACCGTAGGCGGCGGGCAGCAGCAGGTCGTAAACGCGGGAACGATCTACGTCAAATTGGCTGATATTAAAGCACGTCCAAAGTCGCAGGAAATAATGATGTCGGATGCGCGGGGACTGCTTGCAAATTTCCCCGATCTTAGAACTGCCGTACAGCAAGTGCAGGCATTTTCCGGCGGCGGTTTCCGGAATGCGAATGTGCAATTCGTTATCGCCGGTCCTGACCTAAAACAGCTCGAGGTGTATTCGAAAGCGCTCCTCGAAAAAATGAAAAACATACCTGATGCGGTTGACGTGGACACCACGTTGATCAGCGGCAAGCCGGAATTGCAGCTGCAGGTGGATCGTACGAAGGCTGCGGACCTCGGCGTGCGCATCGGCGATGTTTCGCAGGCACTCAACACGCTGGTCGCCGGCCAGGAAGCGACGAGCTTCAACGAAGGAACTGAGCAGTATGAGGTGCATGTGCGCGCTATCGGCAATTTCCGTTCAAGCGAAGAAGGTTTGAAACGAATGATCGTGCCATCGTCGAAAACCGGGTGGGTGACGCTGGACAATGTCGTAAAGGTTTCACAAGGCACAGGCCCAAGTTCGGTTGACCGTGTCAATCGACAGCGACAGGTTACGCTGCTCGCTAATACGAAACCCGGCGGCTCTGCAGCGAACATTCAGGCGGGAATAAACGAAGCGGTGAATCAGATGAATCTTCCCGCAGGTTACACGAAAGGATATGTTGGCCAGTCGAAGGAAATGGGACGTGCCGGAATGTACTTCATGCTGGCGATCATGCTGTCTTTCATTTTCATGTACATCGTCCTTGCCGCACAGTTCGAATCGTTTATCCATCCAGTGACGATACTTCTGACGCTTCCGCTGTCGATACCCTTTGGGATCTTGAGTCTCTTGCTCACAGGGCAGACGGTCAACATCTTTTCGGGGCTAGGCCTCCTGCTGCTGTTCGGTGTTGTCAAAAAGAATGCGATCTTGCAGATCGATCACACTAGTCATTTGCGTTCGCAGGGAATGAGCCGCTATGACGCGATAATCCAGGCGAATCGCGACCGTTTGCGACCGATCCTGATGACGACCATCGCGCTCGTCGCGGGCATGATCCCGCTCGTTATTTCGACCGGTGCCGGTGCCGGAACGAACCGCTCGATCGGTGTTCTCGTTGTTGGCGGCCAATCGCTTTGCCTGCTTCTCACGCTGCTCGCGGTGCCGGTGTTTTATTCGATATTCGACGACCTTTCTGAGATAAGGGTTTTTCAAAAGATCGGCAATTTCTCTGAGATGCTGTTCGGTGGGATCCGCAAGCGTTTTGCTTCGGCGACAAGTTCCCTGTTTGGTAATAGCTGACATCTCTTCCGTTTTTCGAGGGTAGTTTTATGTTTAAGCGATCAATTTATTTCGTAATTCTTACAATGTTTTTCGCCATGGCAATCGCGGCCCAAGATCCGCCTTCGCCGACGCCCGTTGCAACACCCTTCGCGGTCGATAAGAATGGCGTGGCCCCTGACAGGGTAACGTCTGGCCCGCCCGTAGCTTCGAGCTTCAAGTCAAACGACCGCGCACTGCCCGACCTGGGCCGCGTAGGGGTCGATCTAACGGACCAACGACCGCTGACGCTGAACGAGGCGATCGTAATGGCACTCGAAGGTAACCGCGACATCGAAGTAACTCGCAAGACGGTACAGATCGCCGAATTCGACCTGAAGGCAGCCCGCGGTTATTACGAACCGCGATTTTCCGGCCTCGCTTATTACGAGAATACGACGGTCCCGAACATAAGCTTTTTCAACCCGACAACCGACCGTGTGCAGTCAGAGAACTTTGCCGGCAACATCGGCCTGCAGGCATATGTGCCGAAGTTCGGCACTTCGATCACTGCATCGCTGGATAACCAGCGTGTCGGCACTGACAATCTCGTCTCCATAATCAGCCCGCAATATAATTCGAACTTTCGCGTGACCGTTACGCAGCCGCTGTTTCGCGGCCGGGGATTTGACCAACCGCGTCGTCAGATCGAGATCGCGAAAGCGAATTTATCCCTGACAGATGCGCAGTTTCGGCAGCGGGCCATTGAGATCGTCGCGGCGGCCCAGCGAGCTTATTGGGACCTGACCTATGCGCTTAGAAACCTTCAGGTGCAGCGTGACGCTGTTCGCGACGCGAAGGCTCAACTGGAACACAACCGACGACTTGTTGAAGAAGGCCAGCTTGCTCCGATCGACGTACTTGCGGCTGAAACGCAGGTCGCGAATTTCGAACAGTCGGTTTACGACGCCCTGAATGTCGTTACTGTCGCCGAGAATGCGCTTAAGAACATCGTCTCCGCAAACCGCACTGAGGGTATCTGGAATAAATCGATCACACCGGTGGATTCGGTCGATCTTGATGTTCCCGCGACGACTCTGAATGACGCGCTCGTTGCGGCTCTGCAAAACCGGCCCGAACTGCAGATCAACGACACTCAAAAACAGATCAATACGATCGACCAGAAATATTTCAAAGATCAACAGAAGCCGCAGATCGATCTTGTTGCGAGCTATACATCCACTGGCGTCGGCGGCAGCCTGAATCCGAATTTTATAAATCCGTTCTGCCGAGAAAACCCGCAGGACCCCAGCTGTCAGGCCGCGTTGCAGTCGCTGCTCCGACTGGTAGGGGGAGCGGGCTCGACGTGGGGCGATATTCTCGCGAATAAGTACCCGACATACCGGGTCGGTGTCCAGTTCAACCTGCCGCTCTTC
>JBJMGN010000240.1:0-8126 GCA_045807885.1 Pyrinomonadaceae bacterium
CTCTTTCCGTTCGCATGAAGCTTTTGCCCTACATTCCCGAGCGAAGATTCGCTTAGTGGCCCGATCTCAAACTGCAGGCTCCACAGAGCAGACCATGCCATCGCTTTCATTCTTGATTCCCAATAAACTTTCGATCCGCCAAATTCAACGAGCCTCGCCTTACCGCTGTTGTTTAGGAATATCCGACTCGTGATCGCTCCCTGCATCGGGTGTGCAACATAGTTTGTGAACACTTTGCCGCCATCGTCCCAGCCTTTCAGGTTTTTCACTGAATCTTTCCAATCACTGAAGAACGGACCGTCGAGTTCGCTTCGCGTTTTCTCTTCGGTCATTCTGAAACCGTGCTGGATGGCAAGGAAAAGCCCGGACTGTACGAGCGCCGGTTTCCAATGAAAACTTTTGTCGTTCTTTTCGATCTTATTAAGGGCGGGTTCTGTCGGTTCAGGCGGCGTAACGTTCATTGCCGCCTCTAGTTTTTTAAGATCGACCGACGTGGACTGCTCCGTACCGATTGGTTTGCGAAGGAAATCATTTTGTCGAATTCCGGACTCGATCTTTGCCGGGTCGAGCGTCGCGGTTTTTGACCCGTCGCCGGTTTTCACCGGGGCCTGTTTTGCAGGGGTGTTTTCCCCGGTTTCAGGTTTTGCCGGAGGAGCCTCCTGCGCCGGAGTCAAGATGCAAAGCAATGCGATGGCTGCTGCAGCTAAAATGTTCTTCATGACCTACTCCACAGATCACGAACTGTGTCGCGTGGGATTGGCTGTCCGAGGCACAATTCACGACCGTCAAATAAAGATCGAGAATCTCAAAAGACAATTCGGCAAGTGAAATGCATTCAATAACTTCACTTGGGTGTCTGCCGATTTTGCCAAAAAGGGCTTGCGGCGAATACTGTCAAAAGTTACAGTCGCGAAATGCCGGAGGATGGTAGATAAATTGCGGTTGTTTCAAGGGTCGCAATGGAGATTGTTACGTAGAGAGTCGGTTCGCCGATGTTGTGGATGCGAGACAGCAAAAAGGTGGGCCGAAAACGCCCACCTTCTCACTTTCCCGGTTTCTTTCTTTATAACTTACCACCCGCGACTTTCATTTCATCGACCACCCATTTCGCGCCGCCGAATTTTTCGGTTACGAAGAGAACGAATCGGATATCAACCGAGATGGTCCGGTTCTTTTCTGGGTCGAAATAGAAGTCGTTGCCAAGCCCTTCATAATTACCGTCAAAAACAAGACCGACCTGTTCGCCATTCGCGTTCAGGATAGGCGAACCGCTGTTTCCGCCGATAATATCCGTGGTCGACAGGAAATTGACCACTACGCTGTCACCCGAACCGTAACGGCCAAAATCATGTGCCGCCTGCAGGTCCTTGAGCTTCTGCGGAACGTCGAAGGGATTAACGCCGGTGTCCTTTTCAAGCATGCCTTTGATTGTGGTAAACGGAGTGCGAAATTCAGCTTCACGCGGTTGATAGCCTTTGACATAACCGTACGTGAATCGCTGCGTGAAATTTGCGTCCGGGTACGGCGTGACGCCCCGCATTTCGGCCATGCCCTGTTGATAAAGCAATCGCAGGCGGTCGATCTTACCGGCGAACGCTTCAGCGCGAGCGGCCGCCGCTTTCTTTTCGTTTAGGATCGCCGCCGCAAAACCTCTTACATCATCACGCTCAGGCCTGTAATCCATCGTCTGCGGACCGTAAAGAGCGGCTAGCGTTTCGGCTTTCCAGTAGGGACCTTCGGCAACATTTGCAGCAAAGGTGGCTTCAGCTGCTCGTCGATTGCCTTTGTCTTTGAAATACTGCTCAGCCCATTCAAACTTTTGTCCCTCGGGCAGGTCCGCGAACGCCTTCAAAAAGAACTTCAGCATCTCCCGTTCGTAAACCGGTTCGGTTTCGGCGAGCTGTTTTTGGATCTCGGAGAGCTTTGCTGCCCGTTCCGCGTCCGACAGCATTTTCGTCTGGCTAACAGCGGCGAAAACCTGTGCGAAATTGCCCATACCAGGGTCGGGAATTCGTCGAACGATCACATCACGCTTCGCATATCGATTTGACTCGGCCGTAGCCGCGGCAAGCTCGGACAGCACGGTGCCATATTTTTTTTGCCGGGCCGGATCTGCCGCTATCCATTTTGTGAACTCAGCTTCCTGGGCTTTACGCTGCTCAACAACTTTGGCCTGCCGGAGTCGGAATCCGCCGCCGTCGTACACCTTGAACGAATTGTCGTAATTAGCTATGTCACCTTGCAGGGCAATGCGTTTTTCTTCGTTGGACTGTCCGATTAGCTTCAGTGCGTCGCTGCGTGCTTTTAACCAGGCGGCGAGGAAAGGGAAGTTGGCGTCGCGGGCAAACTCAATTGAACTCGCTTCGCGATATCGAGTCGTCCCGCCCGGATATCCCATAACGAAAACGAAATCGTTTTCCTTAAGGCCATTCAGGCTTACAGTTAAAAACTTCTTCGGCTTATACGGCACATTGTTCGGCGAATAAGCAGCGGCCGAACCGTCCGGAGCGACATAAGCACGCAGGAAAGTGAAATCGCCTGTGTGCCGGGTCCATTCGAAATTGTCCGGATCTCCTCCAAACACACCGATGTTCCTTGGTGGTGCATACACGACCCGTATGTCCTTTAACTGCCGCGTTTGATAAAGATAATGGTAATACCCATTGTTCAACATCTGAATTCGAATCGTCGAACCGGCAGGTGCCTTCGCTTGTTCAGACGCCATCAAGGCTTCGGTATTTTTTGTTAACGCGGCAGTGAGATCCGCGCCCGAAAGTCCCTCGACCCCGGTTCGAATCTTTGCGGTCACATCTTCAACACGTTCCGTAATGTTGAGCGTGTAATCCTTTGCCTGGATTTCTCCTGAACGTCCCTCCGTTTTGAAGCCCGTTTCGACCAGATCTTTCCCTGGAGTCGAGGAAGCGACCAATGCGTCGAAACCACAATGGTGATTCGTTAGGATCAGTCCATCTGGGGAAACGAATTCAGCCGTGCAGCCAACGCTCAAGCTAACGATCGCTTCGGATAGGCCGCCGCCGGCAGGATTATAGATATCTTCAGGCTTGATCTTTAAGCCGAGTTTTTTCAGCGGCAACTGTGCGATTTGGCCCGGTGCGAACATGCCTTCGTCTAACGCGGAGATCGGCAGGGCAGCCGAGATCACGATCGAGGCAAGTAAAACAAAGGAAATTACTTTCTTGTTTTTGAGTTTCATGTTTATTTTTGACGACAAAAAGGTGATTCGAAAAAAAATGAGTATAACCAATTCGGTGCTCGTTCTATATGCGAAAAGCGAGCCGATAATTCGACTCGCTTTTCGGTAAAATCGTTGTACTTAAAGACCCTATCGGACAAGCTTTGCAATTTCCGTAGTTTCCGGCGGCAGGAAGCGGCGAGGGTTGATCGGCTTTTCACCGAGCCGCAGCTCAAAATGAAGGTGAGGCCCCGTGGAACGGCCAGTGGAACCTATGTAACCGATAAGCTGACCGCGCGTGATCGGTTGTCCGACCTCGACGTCAATACGTGAAAGGTGGCCATAACGTGTAACAAGGCCATTGCCGTGGTCGACTTCGATCATGTTGCCGTAACCGCCCTTCCAACCGGCTTCGGTCACCGTTCCGGTCGCCGGCGCGATAACGCCATCGCCGCGTTCGCCGTCGATATCTAATCCTGCGTGGAACTCGTAAGAACGGCCGCCGAATGGACTGCGTCGGAACCCAAATTCATTGTTGATCTTGCCTTCGTGCGCCCACATCGCAGGAACCGTCGATGGGTCGCTCGTGACCTGGATCAACTTCAGCCTGTTTTCCAGTTCAACAGCATCAGGGTCATCGTCGCTGGCAACGAACGGTCCGCCCGCATTGTGAGCGATCTCGTCAAATGCACCTGGCCGGGAATAATCGATCTGAGTTACCTCGATCGGAACTTGTGCTGAAACTTTGCTGATCTGCTGATTTTTAAACGAAGAAGCGAGGCTAGAAAGGTCTGGAATCGAGTTACTTAGACTGCCATGAATGCCAATCCCGAATGCTGTAAAAGTTAAAACGAAAAGAAGACCTAGTGAACCGTTTTGCAAAAGGTCCCTTCGGACCTCTACTCGCTTTATTAAAATTCTTGATCTATTAGAACGTGAAAATAAAAAAGTAAAAAACTTGCCGTTTTTCGTCATTATGCCGTGAAGCTCCTTACGCTGATCTCGTACCGGAAGCTTATCGTTCCGACACGCGGAATCACGTGGGGACAGCCGCGAGCGCCTAACGCGAAACCTACACTAACTATGTGAGAGATATGGTTCTCTCGACCCCTTGATTTATTCGACCTGAAAAGTGGTCAAAGAACTGAATTCTTAAAATGTATCGAATGCGTTCGAAAAACGCAAGCTTGGGCCCCCGTCGGTGTCCAACAGGGTTTTACAATTGGTGGGCTTTAAACTTTACTCTTTAGACCTTCTTCTTTCGGTAACGCCTTTCAAAACGAGGAATCCAACTCCTACAATGACTGCGACAAAGACTAGTATGATAAGGATCTTAAAGGCCGCTGTAAGAAATCCAACAAAAGCGATCAGGCTCTTCAGTAAGGTGATAAGTAGCGCGATCACAACCAAAATACCGCCCCATTTCCCGGTGGCTTTCATCCAAACTGGCATAATAACAACTCCTAGATAATTATAGCATCGCCAGCATCTGCTGGAACTTAAAATTAAGCACCCCAACCGCCGTAGCGTTGATCACGGCCGCGCTCGAAGGTCTCGTACTCACCCGTTCGACGCGCACTTGTAGAGGCGGAAACAAAGAGGGGAGCAGGTTTCGCTGAATCGAAATCACTCCATTTGCGATCTTCAGCGGGCTTGAAGATATATCCACGAAGGATGTAAATACCTAAACCAATCAACATCGCCGGCATAAGTCCGCGCATCAGCCCGCGTAAATTAAATACACTTTGAAGGAGAAAGGCCCCGCCAAGGACGGTCAGAACCACACCCCACAATTTCGGATTCCCAGTAAATCGCTTTACGAAAATATCTTCGGCGAGGTCCGGCGTAAGGCCTGACCGGATCATTTGCGCGGTTCGCCATGCATCAAGTGCGGCAAAAAACCACATTCCAATAAACCCGAATACGAACAATGCAGTTCCGCCCGTTAACACCGCCATCTGAAACAGCCCGACGAAAACTGCAAAATATACCAAAGCCTTCACCGTTTGACCGTTATAAGCCGCTCCCAAACCTGGGCAGAACATTGACAGAACAGCGGCGACGAAAGGCGACGTGCGCTTTTTGACAAACGGTGCGTAATTCTTCGAATTTGATTGATTTCTTAAAAGGTCGACGCCTTGAACGATGCAATCCTGGCAGTACGGAAATCCCTTTACCCTATGGTCGCACGCTGCACAGAGAGGCTTTCCGCAGCCATTACACTGCACGGTGGCGACATTTTGTATGTGATATGCGCAATTCATCAATTATTAGCGTTAGAGTTGCTAACAGTGGTTGTTCCGGTTATCGGTTCCTGATTCGGAATAACCCCATCCATTGGCTTGCCGTTCCAGACATTCGCCCCTTGCTCGTAAGTTTGCTCCGCCAGTCGTGCACTTTTTGCGTAAACGTCCGACAGAGATCCATCAGCCGAAACCGCTTGCGTTACAAACAGAAACGCAAAAAGCGTCATCATCGCAACCGGCGCCAACTGCGGAATCGAGATCGGGAAGCTGAATCCGCGAACCCATTCCTGGAATCGGTCGGCCCAACTCGCCTTCGCACTTCGCGCTCTAGCAGTTCCAAGTGTTTTCTGGAGAATTCTTTCATGCAACCCGAACGGAACCGGCAACTCTGATGATTTGTAATCGATCAAGGCTGCAAGCGAACGCACGACCTCGCCCGGAAGGTCCGTGCATTCATCGCACAGAACGGCGTGGCGTTCCCAACGATGGAATACATTGGCTGGAAGGAATCCGTCCAGGTAATCGGTCAAATATGCCTCAAATTCGTCGCAGTTTATCGCAGCGGCGGGCATCGTTCTAGCAAGTATCTGAGCGTCAAGTCGCGTTAGGGCGGGTCTGGGTTCTGCGATCTTCCGACAGGCGGCGATGGCGTTTTTGACCTCATTCATGAGCGCATGGCAAAGAGGGCATTTAAGTGAGTGCGCCGCCATTGTTTTTCGGATGTCCTTCTCGACTGTATGTTCGAGATAATCCGAGAGGCGCTCCTCAAATGCCTTGCAGTCCATCATTTTGCCTTGCGTATTCGTCATCAAATCAAAATCTCTTGAATCACCAACCGATCAAACGGTCACTACTCTCATCCGCCGCAATATCTTCGCCAACTCGATCCGACCTCTGTTGATCCTCGATTTGACGGTTCCTTCGGGGATCTGCAGAACTTCGACGATCTCCTGATACGTGAGCTCTTCGATGTCGCGGAGGATTACGCATGTTTTCAGATCACCGGGAAGCTTGTCGATGCCTTCCTGAACCTGCGACGCAATTTCCCGCCGCTCCATCTCTTTCTGAGCGCCTCCACCAACAGCGCGCAGATGGTACTGATGATCGTCGACGGCATCAGCCATCGAATTTTGCGGATTACGCTGCCGGTGGCGGTAATCGTCAATTATCAAATTTCGCGCCAGCCTCATCAGCCAGTTCGCCAGATCACCCTGTCTCGGATCGTATTGATCAAGTGAACGATAAACGCGAATGAAAACTTCCTGGGTCAGGTCTTCGGCGGCCTCGACGTTCGAGGTGAATCGATAGGCGAGATTAAAGATCCGCCGGGAAAAAGCCGTTACGATCTCTTCCCAGGCAATGCCGTCGCCCGCGTGCGCCCTGCGCACGAGTTCAGCACCATTCATCTCCGCAGACGCTTTCAGAGCTTCCACGCTTTCTCTCCTGATAATGGACCGTCGATATTAGCCGCCTTACAGAACCCAACCGGCAGGCTCAAAGTGTTCTTACGATAGCAAAAATCGAGAAGTTCCAACAATATCGTCGTTTGTGGGTTCGCAAATGGGCCGCCCTTAAGTTATCTTTCTTATCTTTGGACGGTTACTCTTCTCTTGCGTAAATACCTAAAATTCGCATTATTGTTTCTTCTGGCGGCCTTTATTTTTTGGTTTTTCGGGCGAAATCTTGATTGGCAAGCTGTAAGCGACAGCTTGCGCAAGGCAAATGGCTGGTATTTAGGGCTTGCCGCGGCCGTGATCTGTCTTGGTTACCTTCTCCGGGCCATCCGCTGGCAGGTTTTGCTTGAACCGATAACGCCCTCCAGTCTAAAAGAGCTTTTTGCGACCACGACCGTTGGATTTGCGGCGATCTTTTTGATCGGACGCGCTGGCGAGATCGTACGCCCGATGTGGCTGCCGATGCGTGACCCCCGGGTTCGGCCGTCCGCTGCTCTCGTTACGCTCGGTCTTGAACGCATTTTCGATCTTGCTGCATTAGCATGCTTTTTCGCCGTCAATTTGCTCTGGTTCACGCCCCCCGTCGGACGTGAGGACGAATTCGACAAAGTTACGGTCGTCGGCATCGCAATGCTGGTTTGTGTCTTTCTCGGATTCGCTGGATTGATCATTTATCAAAGACTGGCACCGCGCGTCATCGAACGGGCCGGGCGCGTCACCGATCGTAAATTCATTCCAAAACGCATTCGAAAGATCTTCCTAAGCCTGCTCGAACAGCTTTCATCGGCGCTTGCGATCCTTCAAAGCTGGCGTGAAACGCTGCTGGTATCTTTTTGGTCTTTTACGTTGTGGCTTGCGATCTCGGTCCCGACTTATCTGGTTTTGATCGCATTCAATCTCGATATTTCGGTCAGCGATTCGCTGTTCATTATGGGCTTTGCGGTAGTTAGCTCTGTAGTTCCTACGCCCGGCGGCGCCGCGGGGGCCTTTCATACCGCAACGGCTGCGAGCCTTTTGTTTCTGCGTCAGGACATGAGACGCGAAGATGCGGCCGCCGTCGCGATAGCGATGCACCTTGTCTATTTCGCACCGGCCATAGTCTTCGGGTTGTATTATTTCGCGCATGGCGATATAAGTATTCAGCGTTTTCGCAACCTGCTTTCCAGCGAACATGCAGTCGAAGAAATAGAATCGGATTCACCTAACAACGGTGGTCTGACCACTGACCACTGA
>JBJMGN010000241.1:0-3774 GCA_045807885.1 Pyrinomonadaceae bacterium
ACCGTTGCCGACACGAAGTTTTTTCACTTTTTCGACAAACTTTTCGACGAATTTTTTATAAACCTTTTTGTGAACGACAAGCCGCGACGAAGCCGTGCAGCGTTGTCCGCTCGTTCCGAATGCACCCCACAACGAGCCTTCGACCGCATTGTCGATATCGGCATCGTCCATTACGATGATCGCGTTCTTGCCGCCCATTTCGAGCGAAACGATCTTGTTCTCACGCGCGCATTGCTCGGCGATGACGCGGCCGGTAGCGGTCGAGCCGGTGAACGAGATAAGCCGAACATCCTTATGCCCGACAAGCGTCGGCCCGATATCCGAGCCATGGCCATTGACAAGGTTTACGACGCCCTTCGGAATGCCCGCCTTTTCGCATGCTTTTATCAAATTCAGGGACGAAAGCGGCACGTCCTCACCCGATTTCAAAACAACGGTGTTGCCGCAAACAAGTGCCGGGATCAGCTTCCACGACGGTATCGCCATCGGAAAATTGAACGGCGTGATCAGGCCGCAAATTCCCACAGGCTGGCGGACGCACATCGCAAACTTGTCCTTCATTTCCGCCGGTGTGGTAAAGCCGTGAAGACGACGGCCTTCGCCTGCGGTGTAATAGGTGCAATCGATCGCTTCCTGCACGTCGCCGCCGGCTTCTTTCAGAACCTTGCCCATTTCGCGCGTCATCTCGCGCGTAAATTCGTCCTTGTTCTCGCGCAGGATCTCGCCAAGCCTGAACAGAATTTCGGCGCGTTTCGGCGCCGGCGTTAGCCGCCATTTTTTCGCCGCAGAGGCCGCCGCCTCGACCGCACGGTTCACATCCGCATCGTTTGAAACCGGAAAGCGGCCGACCACATCTGTTGTATCGGCAGGGTTTATGTTCTCAAACCATTCGCCCGAATCTGATTTGACCCACTCGCCGCCGATGTAGTTGTGATACTTCGCCGCCTTGCCGTTGTTCGCCGCTTTAGCCTGTTTTGCTTTTGCCATAGCTACAAGTCTAATGTCCAAAAAGAGCAAAGTCCAAAGTCGGTATTCCGACCCTGGACTTTGAACTTTGAACCTGAAACTTTGAACTTATTGCATCGTGAACTGAACGATCTTCATCCTGCCCACTTTGGTTCGCGGATCGACTGAGATCACATGCAGAACTACAGGGTCACCTTTTTTGAGTTTTGCGACAGCATCGTTGAACGATTTAGAGTCCTTCACCGGTTCCCGGTTGATACGCTGGATTATATCTCCCTCACCCAATGCATCGGTTCCAGTCGAAGACTTGACTTCCGCAATATGACTTTCAGGATTTATCTCTTTTACGAATAAGCCGCTCTGGCCTTCGACCTGGTAATCAGCGGCTGCCTGCGGCGTCAATTCGACAAGCGTCAACCCGAATGGCTTGGCAACATCTTTGATCGGCTCGGTCGGCTGCTCTGTTTTCATTTCAGCCGATGAACGTCGGCCGGGCCGCTCGCCGAGCTTAAGCGATGCTGTCTTCCGATCAAGACTATTTCCGTTTTCGCGAAGGTAAACGAGATTCACGTTATTGTCCGGCGACGTTGCTGAAACTTTGGTGATCAGGTCCTGTGCATTCGTGATCGGCCTTCCATCGAATTCGACAATAATGTCGCCCGACTTTATGCCCGCCATCGCGGCGGCACTGCTCGCGTCGCGTATGTCCGTAACGATCGCACCACGGGTCTCGCCTAAACCGTAAACCTTTGCGTATTCTGCCCTAACAGAATCGAGGCCGACACCCAAAAATCCGCGCTTCACCTTGCCGCCTGCGATCAGCTGCTTTGCGACCGCTGAAGCTTCCGTCGAAGGAAGCGCGAAACCGACGCCGTTGTAATCACCGGTCGTCGTCGCGATCTGCGAGTTTATGCCTATAACTTCGCCGTCGAGATTAACGAGCGGGCCGCCTGAGTTGCCGCGGTTGATCGCCGCGTCGGTCTGAATGAATCTTTGAAACGGGCTGCCGTCGGGCGTTTCGCGCTTGATCTGCGAAACGATGCCGGCCGTGACTGTTCGCGACAGTCCGAACGGAGATCCCACGGCCAGGACCCAGTCGCCGACGCGAACTTTGTCCGAATCTGCCAACTTCAACGCCGTGAGCGGGCGCCCCGCGTCGATCTTCAAAACCGCCAGGTCTGTCTCTTCGTCTGTGCCCATCAGGGTCGCCGGAAATTCTTCACCGGAATTCAAACGGACCACGATCTTCGCTGCGTTGTCGATCACATGAGCATTCGTAAGTATGTAGCCGCTGCGGTCGATCACGAATCCGCTGCCCACCGAATATACCGGTCGGCGCGGGAGCTGACGGCGGAAAAATTCCATTATGTCGTCTGACTCGCTTGGCGCCGTACGATTGCGCGCCGTGGCCTCTGCCGTCTTCGATTTCGCGTCGATATTGACGACTGCCGGCTCGACCATCTTTGCCACGTCGGCAAACGAATCCGAAAGCCTTGCGGCCTGCGAAACTGTCGGCGTCGTCCTGACCGGCTCCGTCGGCTGCGCATAAGTCGACAGGCCCAAACACATTAAAATAAATGCCGCGACCGAATATCTCGATCCGTCAAACTTTCGTCCCATAAACTCGAGCTTCATACTGCTGATTTCCCTTTATACGCTGCAGCGATCCTTCGGGAATTATACCAAACCGCCGTTCCAGACCAATACTATTGTTCACCCATTCGAAGCAGCACCTTTAATACGCCTTTCGCTCCTGCCCGCTCGAATGCTTTGACCCCGTCCGATAAAGAATACTCCTCGGATATGAGGTCGGCGGTCTCGATTTGGTTGCTCGAAAGCATCTCGAGCGCCGGCTCGAACCGCCCGCAACGCGAACCAACGACCGCGATCTCATTTACTACCACCCTCGATGCGTCCCATTTCGCAAGGCCGTGATAGGTCGATTTCAACACGATCGTGCCGCGCGGTTTTACGATCTCGAGCGCAGTAGCGAAGCCATCTTCCGAACCACTCGCTTCGACCACCACGTCGAAACGGTGTTTTAGATCCAACGCGCGATCAGACTTAATTGTTTCAACGCCGGATTTAGCCGCGAGTTTCAATTTCTCGTCGTTTCGGCCTATCATCGTGACCAATTTAGAAGGCGGCGTGATGGCCAAAGCACGCGCACATAATATGCCTAGCTTGCCGTCGCCGATGACCGCAACATCCGAACCCGCTACAAACTGAAAACGTTCGTTGATGCCGATCGCTGCGGCAAGGGGTTCGACAAATACTGCTGCTTCGTCGGGTACGTTTCCGGGCACTTCTAGCAGATTACGTGAAGGCAGCTTCAGGAATTCCGCATGCGCGCCGTCTCGGCTGACAATTCCCAAAACAGTCCGGCTCGGACAATGTCGCGGATCCCCGGCTTTGCATAATTCGCAAACACCACAGCCCGCATTTATCTCGCCTACAACCCGTTTACCGAGCAGCTCGATGCGATCTGCCGAAGCCTCGACAACACCGACAAACTCATGGCCCGGGGTCCCCTGAAACCCCGAATATCCCTTCACCAGCTCGAGGTCCGTCCCGCAGATCCCCGACCTCAAAACGCGCACCAAGGCCTCGCCGTCCGATGGTGGTTGTTTAACCTCCGACAAACTGATATCGCCCTTTTCGATTCGTAAGGCCTTCATGAAAACACTGGATTTCCGGCTCGTGAGAATTATGGCTCGCGCACGATCGTATTTCAACGACGCCTGATGCCCGGATGATATTGAAATAGCATGATATCCGTGCTATCGTGTACCGATGATAGAGTCGTTT
>JBJMGN010000242.1:0-4747 GCA_045807885.1 Pyrinomonadaceae bacterium
TTTACGCAGCAATACCTCTGCATATGCTGGCGAAGCCTTAACCGAATCGGCTGCCGAGGACATATTGCCCGGCGATTTTATCTGACCGACGGCAACAATACTGATGGAAAGCGCGAAAAGTGTAGCCGAGAAAATGCGCGTCATTTTTCTTTCTGATCGAAACTGTAGAAATCAGGGGCCAGTTTTTGATTATAATAGTAACCCGCTACCTTAACCGTCCAGCTATATTCATAAGTCCCAGCCTGGCTCGATGACTTAAAATCCACGCGGTAAACATGCGGAAAAGTAAGACCCTCAGCCGTTCGGAAGTCCCCGTAATATTCGATCAAATCGAGTGTCGTTCCGCCCTGACGACCTAATTGTCCAAATGTGTCCTGTTTTGGCAGGATCTCATGCCGATATTCAGTACGCACGTGGTAAAACGTCTCAGCATCGAAGTACATCCTTATCGAGAATTCGGTTGAAGCCCCATCAGAGGGAAAAAACTGAATGCAATATGCTTTTCGGCCGTTTATTTCCTTTGCGCCGGCAGCCTTTATCCTGCCGCCGTAATGCTGGGGATTAAGAAGCACCCAGCGCTCCGTCATACTTCCAAGAAACAGTCCGTTTTCCAAAAGCTTTTTATGATCTGCGATGAAAGCTCCCAGTGGTGAGCGAGCACCGGCAGTCACAAATGGAAGAGAGACTTTTTCGTTGAAATAACCGACCTTGTCGTTCGGATATTCCTTGGAATTCAGGCTGATCATGAAGTAGAGGTTCTCTTTGTCAGATACAACAACCGCCTTTCCACCACCGGTCGTCTGCGGCAATTTAGATTCAAACTGGCTCAGCCCCGTAACTAATCGATTCGCGACCAGGGTTCTTAATTCCTTTTTGCCGATTGCATCTAAATGCTTTGCCACGATCTCGTCCGCTTTCAATTCCTGAGCAAACGAAGCCACGGCCAAACCGATTATCAATATAACTAATGCAAACCATCTAAAAAACCGCATTTCTGCACATTCTCCATATAATCAATATGTACGAAACTTTCTAACTTGCCGAGCGATTCATAACCAAAACCTGACGTTCCGACGCTGTAAATATTTCGGAAGTTTCGACACTAACGTCAGTGTCGGAATACTGAAACTCAATCGTCTCAAAATAAATCGAAATATTCTCAAGTATCTCAGATGCCGAATGCGAATGATAAAGGGTTTGACGAAATTGCGCACCGCCAACCAGGCCCTTTGTAAATTGCCCCGCGAGCTGCTTCATTTTACCCAGAGCGACCAATTCAGGCATCTCTTCCAAACACATTTCGAAGAATTCTAACAACACGGCTTTCTTTTTAGATAGGTCCGGCTGATAAGGCTCTCGTCCCGCAAGAACATCTTGAAACTGTCGAAATATCCAGGGGTTCTGCATCGCTCCCCGCCCAATAAGAATCCCGTCGACACTGGTCTCTTCCCATCGTTTCATTCCATATTCGAGCGAAGTAATGTCGCCATTGCCGGAAACTGGAATAGAAACAGCATGTTTTACCTGTCCAATTAGATCCCAGTTCGCTAATCCTTTGTAGCCCTGTTCCCTAGTACGCCCGTGAACTTGAATATGCTCAACACCGCATTGCTCAGCCATTTTCGCGACTTCCACAACATTTATCGTCGTATCGGAAAAGCCGGTGCGCAACTTTAGCGTGAGAGGGATCGAGATCGACTTCTTAATTTCCTTCAGAATTGTTTCCAGCCGGTCAGGATCGCGTAATAGGCCCGAACCTCCGCCGTTCTTCACAACTTTTGGTGCAGGACAACCGCAATTTACGTCAAGTATATCGGCACCGACCTCCTCGGCCATCTCCGCGCCCATCGCCATTCGCTCCGGCTGGCCGCCAAAGATCTGAACGGCGTAAGGACGTTCCTCTTCATCGAAACGCATTTGACGTTTTGATTTAGGATTACCTCTGGTCAATCCTTCTACCGAGATAAATTCAGAAACGACGAGTCCCACGCCGCCCCGGCGTTTGATGAGCCGGCGAAATGTATAATCGGTCACGCCCGCCATGGGTGAAAGGATAAGCGGCGGGTCGATCTCAATATTTCTGATCTTAAAAGACTTCATCGCAAGCTGTTCACAACTTCTTTCTATTCTTTATCACCAAGATCAGTCCGATCAACGCTATAGGAAACGAAAAGAATAGCACTATCATGCCGGGAACGATTCCAAATGCCGCTTCGTCCCAGCTTGTTCTGCCGTCCGTAACGATCGGCAATGCAGCCGAAATACCCGTTATAACAAGTCCTAGCAGAATTCCAAGTATCCCAATAATGAGGACGATTTTCCAGACCATCGAACTAACTCCCAATTTGATGCCGACCGCAATTGTGGCGGACGCGGAAATATCAAAATTCTTCCAGAAAGACTAACATAATGTTCGATTGGTATTACCAGTTCAAAACGCCCTAAATTTAACATCCATCAATTTGTGTTGTACTAAATATTAGGACTATAATTTGCCAGTTT
The DNA here is from genome assembly GCA_045807885.1 of Pyrinomonadaceae bacterium. Classification (GTDB taxonomy): domain Bacteria; phylum Acidobacteriota; class Blastocatellia; order Pyrinomonadales; family Pyrinomonadaceae; genus OLB17. Next base: position 2,503 of record JBJMGN010000242.1, read on the forward strand.
GCAGTTTTGTAACATCGATGTGGAGCAAGCTGCTTTGGCGAGAAACCCCAGCTGCCATCGAGCTAAAAAGCCCTATCCAGCCAACAACAAAATTAGCTTCTGAAAATTTGAATTTCACCTAAACGCGTGATTCGGGAACGCGCCTGATCCGTTTCGACACGCTGGTCCCTAAGAGGAGAAAAAGAATGTTGATTAGTAAAAACTTGAAGTGCAATCCGCTCTTGAGATTCATCGGAGCATTCGCCTCTGCTTTGATATTTTTTTCAACCTTGTCCGTTGGCCAGGACATTACGTCTGGTTCAGTTCAGGGAATTATCTCTGACGAGCAGGGGGCGGTGGTTCCGGGAGCCGTCGTCGAAGCGCGTAATATTGCAACAAATTTTTCGCGTTCGTTTACGACCGATGCTGACGGCCGCTATTCCCTTCTAGCTCTGCCGTCGGGCAAATATGTAATTAGCGTTACGAAGCAAGGTTTCGCAAAGACAAATCAGGAGAACGTTGACGTTACCGTCGGTCGAGCGTTGACGATCAACATAGATCTAAAAGTTTCGAGCGTAAGTGGCGAAGTTACCATAACTACGGCTCCGAATATCGATACGAGCAAGACCGAGGTAAGCACGACGATCAATGAAACCGCGATAACAAACACACCTATCCTGGGCCGCAAGTTCGAAGATCTTCTGACGTTGACGCCCGGAGTTGCCATAACCCAAGGGCCGGATGGTGACGAGATCAACTTCGCAGGCCAGCGGGGGATTTTCAATAATGTCAGTCTCGATGGCGGCGATTATAACAATGGATTCTTCGGTGAACAGGCTGGGGGTCAACGTGCGGCCATCGACATTACACTTGACGCCGTTAAGGAATTTCAGGTTATCGCAACCGGTGCAAACGCCGAGTACGGACGGACAGCCGGCGGTATTATCAATGTCATTACGAAATCAGGCACAAACGATGTTCACGGGAGCCTTTTTTACTATCAGCGCCTTAAAGCTCTGACGTCTAATACTTCAGACGGAAAGGAATTGAAGGATTTTCACCGCGAGCAATACGGTGGTACGGTCGGTGGCCCGATCGTGAAAGATAAAGCGTTCTTTTTCTTTGCGATGGAAGGAATCAACGAGAACCTTTTGCGGCCAAACTTAAGCGAGCAGATCGGTTCGACACCATGTCCGGTTGCCGTACCGCTTATAACGAATCCTGCGCACGAGGCCCTTATCGATGGCAATCCAGATTGCCAACGACTTGCGCTTCTGAACTTCATGCAGACAACTCGAAATTCGAATGAGGGGCTGCCGATTACCCGCAAGGTGAACAATCTTGCACTTCTTGGAAAGTTAGATTGGGATCTGAATGCCACGAACAAGCTCAGTGCGTCGTACAACTTCGACCACTCGAAAAACACGAATCAAACTTTTGATGTTCCGACCTACGGCACATCGGCAAACGGTACTGAGGGGGCATCGAAGATCAATGTATTTAATGCAAACCTCTACACTACCGTTTCGCCAACCAAGCTAAACGAGTTTCACTTCACGTATTCGCGTGAAGAACGACCGAGAGCTGCGACCGATTCGAATATACCTGCCGACACGGCAATGAGCTTTGGCGGAGCGACCACTCCGACATTCCGATTCGGAAATCCATTCTTCCTGCAGCCGAATGTAGACGAAACGTTTTGGCGAACACAGTTCCGTGATAACTTTTCAATCGTTCACGGAGCCCACACGATCAAGTTTGGCGGCGAGTGGATGCACAGCGTAAACACTCAGGTGTTCCGTGGTTTTTTCCTGGGCCGTTATCTCTTTGACAGTGTGACTGGATTTTTGCGATATGCATCTCCTTCGGCGCTCGGACCCGGTTTCGGACCAAACGCGGGACGATGTCCGAACGGCGCCTTCGTTGATCTCGTTACAGGCGTATGTGCGGGAGGAAGCCCCTCAACTCCGCTGCTTCTTTTCCTTCAGGGTGCTGGTCCTAATGGTCCAGCTACCGACGCAGCAGGAGCATCATCAATCGACAACGAGGACATCGCTTTCTTTGCCCAGGACCGTTGGCAGATCGCGCCAAACTTCACTTTGAATTTCGGACTTCGCTGGGAAGGACAAATGTTCGCGGAGCCGACCGTGGATCCCAGCGATACGGCGTACGGAATCTTTCTTGGTGATCCGGACTTTCCATCGGATGGCACTATACCGGACGACTTGAGTATGTGGCAGCCACGCATTGGTTTTGCATGGGATAT
>JBJMGN010000243.1:0-4675 GCA_045807885.1 Pyrinomonadaceae bacterium
GGCTTCTCGACCGCTGGAAGCGATACTATTCTTGACAAAGTGTGTCATGTATGCAACAATACCAATGGGCATGGTGTGCTCCATTGGTGCTTGAAAATCAAACGGATCGGGCTGTAACACACGTGTGGCGCAACTTTTTCAAAAATCGCCGAATTCGTCCAAAAAATCCCTGTAACTGGTGAAATTAGTCGACTTGTTTGTCCACCGACCACTAGTGGACACCCTGTGGACACTCAGTGGACAGCCAATGGACAGCGACCGGACAAGTTTGAGCGGAATTTCGCTAAATGTTGACTACGTAGTTGTTAGGAGAAAGAGGGCGTTTACGTGTCCGGAAAGAACGCAGCCAGATTTCGCCGACTTTCCCCTTAAGACGACTAAATTTACGTTTTTACGCAATGCGCCCTAATATAGTGTTAATCCTGATCACGTCAAAGCTAACAAAACAATCGAATGACAGAAAAATCGAAGATCTATTACACCCTGACGGACGAAGCTCCGCTGCTCGCAACGCATTCCTTCTTACCTATCTTGAAAGCGTTTACGAAATTTGCAGACATTGAGATCGAGGTTCCGGATATTTCGCTTGCGGGGCGAATTCTCGCTAACTTTCCTGAATACTTAAAGGACGACCAAAAAATCCCTGATGCACTTGCGGAGTTGGGTGAATTGGCGAAGAAACCGGAAGCGAACATTATTAAGCTGCCAAATATTTCCGCTTCTGTTCCGCAGTTGGAAGAAGCGATCGCCGAGCTTCAGAAACAAGGTTTCGCTTTGCCGAATTATCCTGCGGAACCCAAAACCGACGAAGAAAAAGCGATCAATAAAAAATATGCGCGTGTTTTGGGAAGCGCGGTAAACCCGGTGCTCCGAGAAGGAAACTCCGACCGGCGCGCTCCGAAAGCTGTAAAGAATTACGCGAAAGCCAACCCGCACAGAATGGGAGTTTGGGCTTCGGATTCCAAAACTTCGGTCGCGCATATGAGCGGCGGAGATTTTTACGGATCAGAAAGCTCGACCACGGTCGATGGCGACGGTAAATTCAGGATCGTATTTTACGGCATCGACGGTTCCGAGACAGTGTTAAAGGAATTTTCTCCGTTAAAAGCCGGCGAAGTGATCGATTCTTCGGTAATGAGTCTCTCGGCGTTGAGATCATTCGTCGGGCAGGCAATGGCCGAAGCCAAAGAAAATGACGTTCTGCTTTCTGCACATTTGAAAGCGACGATGATGAAGGTTTCCGACCCGATCATTTTCGGGGCGATCGTCGAAACATATTTCAAGGACGTTTTTGAAAAGTATGCTTCCGCTTTTAAGGAGCTTGACATAAATCCTAATTTTGGGCTTGCGACGCTGTTTGAGAAAATTTCCGGCCACCCGCAAGAAGCAGAGATCAGATCCGACATTGAAAATGCGATCGAACACGGACCGCGAATCGCAATGGTCAATTCGGACAAAGGAATTACGAATTTCCACGTTTCGTCGGATGTGATCATTGATGCATCAATGGCGGCGCTCGTCCGCGGCGGCGGGAAGATGTGGAACAAGGACGGCAGCGAAGAAGACACCCTCTGCGTGATCCCCGACCGGACATATGCCGGTTTCTACGATGCGGTCATTCAGGACATGAAGCGCAACGGGGCGATCGATCCGAAAACTTTCGGTTCCGTCCCGAATGTCGGCCTGATGGCGCAAAAGGCGGAAGAATACGGCTCGCACGACAAGACGTTCCAGATCTCAAGCGAAGGCACGGTGAAAGTCGAAGACGAGAACGGGAATGTTTTGTTGGAACAAAATGTCCAGCCGGGCGATATTTTCAGAATGTGCCAGACCAAAGACGCGGCGATCCGGGATTGGGTAAAGCTGGCAGTGAACCGTGCAAGGCTTTCCGAAACACCCGCCATTTTCTGGCTGGATAAAGGCCGGGCTCACGATTCGCAGATCATAAAAAAGGTCGAAACCTATCTTGCCGATCACGATACGACTGGCCTCGACATCCGGATCATGGACGTCAAAGACGCGATGACGGAAACTCTCAGACGCGGCCGAGAAGGTAAAGACACCATTTCAGTTTCAGGCAATGTTCTGCGCGATTATCTGACGGATCTCTTCCCGATTCTCGAACTTGGCACTTCGGCAAAGATGCTTTCGATCGTTCCTCTGATGAATGGCGGCGGCCTGTTTGAAACCGGGGCCGGGGGTTCGGCACCAAAACATGTCGAGCAATTCTTGCAGGAAGGATACCTGCGCTGGGATTCGCTTGGTGAATTCCTGGCGTTACAGGCGAGTTTCGAACATTTGGCGCAAACGCAGGACAATAAGAAAGCTCAAATTTTAGCGGATGCTCTGGATGAAGCTAATGCGAAATTTTTAGCGACCGACAAGTCGCCGGCAAGAAAGGTTGGGCAGATCGATAACCGCGGTTCCCATTTCTATTTGGCGATGTACTGGGCGGAAGCCCTGGCTAATCAAACGGCGGATCCCGAAATTGCTTCAAAATTCGCCCCTATAGCCAAGGCTTTGCAGGAAAATGAATCGAAGATCAATGAAGAACTGATCGCGGCACAGGGAAGTCCGCAGGATGTGGGCGGCTACTATCATCCAAATTCGGAACAGGCTTACGCTGCGATGAGACCGTCTCCTACATTGAATGCAACTGTCGATGGAATCTAAGTTCGATCGATCTTTTCAGCTAAGGCGATGTCCACCGCTGTCACACCGCCGCGGTCGTGTGTCGTCAAAGCTATCTCGGCGTAGCCCCAGCCGAACGTGATATCGGGGTGGTGGTCGGCCTCTTCGGCAAGTGCACCCACCTTGTTAACAAAGTCGAGAGCGGCGGCAAAATTTGGAAACTCGCGTCTGGTTTTGATCTGGTTGTCCTCAAAACGCCAACCCACAAGCGATTCAAGACGGCCGGTAACTTCGTTCTCGCTCAATTTTTCACGCTGCACGTTTTTCTGGCTCCCTTTGTGATGAGATATAATTTTTGTTTTGAGTAATTTATCACAGCTTTCGGCGGCTGATCTTATTAGATGCGTAACTGTTTGATTCTCTTGATTTTGGCGGTCCTCGGCTCCAGCGTCGGCTGCGCGAGCGAGGAAAAACCCGCCACGCCGCTCGAAACATTCAAGACCTATACCCGCGCGAGCAAGAAAAAAGACATCACCACGATGAAGCTCCTACTATCGAGCGAAACGTTGAAAATGCACGAACAGGAAGCAAAATCGCAGGGCATTACGGTTGACGACATCCTGAAACGCGAAGCGCTTTTGAGCGAAAATCAGACGACCGTGGAATTTCGTAATGAAACCATCGATGGCGATAAAGCGACGCTCGAGGTAAAAGATCCGATGGGCTTTTGGCAGACGGTCCATTTCGTACGCGAGAACGGTGAATGGAAGATAGACAAGAAAGGCACTGCCGACGAGCTGATACGCCAGGTCGAGGAAGAAAATCGCAAGGCCGACGAGGAGTTTAATAGCAATCGCCCGTTTGAAGGGCCGACAGGCTCACCCACGCCACCATTCGAAGAGCCGTCGAGGTCTCCGGTGCCGCCGCTCGACACTACGAATATCAATCGGGCAAGGCGATAACACAAAGGGAGATAAAGTGGTTTTTATCAAGCCGTTTCAGGCATTGCATCCAAACAGCTCCATCGCGAAGGAAATAGCGTGCTTCCCATACGACGTGGCTTACGAGACCGAGGCGCGTGATTTCGTGCGGGAAAATCCGAACAGCTTTCTGCGTGTTACCCGTCCGGAGTCGGAGTTTAACGGAACTGTTGAGGGCGATTCCGCCGAAGCCCTTGATGCGGCAAAAAAGAATCTCGAGGATCTGATCGCTCGCGGGTTTCTTGTTCGCGACCCTCAGCCTTCGATCTACGTTTACCGGCTTGCCACGGAAACGCATACCCAGACCGGCGTAGTTGCTTGCTGCTCGCTTGCCGATTACGAAAGCGGGGCGATCCGAAAGCACGAACGAACACGCCCAGACAAAGTTGCAGAGCGCACTACGCACATGGTCGCGCTTCGTGCTCAGACGGGCTTAATATTGCTCGCGTTCAAAAACAGCGAAGAAACGCGTAATGCAATTGAAAGTGCTGCGGTGGAGGTGCCCATTTTCGAATTCGATTGTGCCAGTAATATTCATCACACGGTTTGGCGGGTTGCCGACAGCTCGGCTTTCGTCGAAGCTTTTGCGCGGCTCGATTCGCTCTATATTGCCGACGGCCACCACCGCATCGAAAGTGCGTTGAATGCCCGGAATATACTTCGCTTAAAAAACGGCAGTGAGTTTGGGAATGAGCAATACGACTTCGTGATGGCCGGCATATTTCCTGCTGACGAGCTTCGCATCCTTCCCTATAACCGCATAGTGAAAGATCTCGGCAGCTTGAGTGACGAGGAGTTTTTCGAAAAGGTCCGCGATTATTTCATTGTGACGGAAACGGAGGGCGAAGTGCCGACGGACGCGGGCGTTTTCCATATGTATTTTCGCGGTCAGTGGTATCGGCTGAAATTCAACGTCGATTATTTCCGGGCTCCGGACCCAATCGAACGGCTCGACGTCACGATCTTGCAAAGGTATTTGCTTGAACCGGTGCTTGGCGTCGGCGATCCGCGTACAGACGACCGAATTGGTTTTGTCGGCGGTGCACGCGGGATCGAGGAGCTTG
>JBJMGN010000244.1:0-2728 GCA_045807885.1 Pyrinomonadaceae bacterium
ACAGGATGTGTAAGGACCATCGTGTCCCAGAAATTCATCTTGTCGAAACGCCGTGGTGAGGTGATGACTTTCGGATCCTCGATGAAGCTCAAAAAGCCGCCATTCTGCTTCGCGTATTTCGTCAGCCGCCAATAGATGTCGATATCCTCGCCGAGATAAATCGTTTCGTCGTAACCGCCGATCGCCTCAAATACGTCTTTGCGGCAAAATTGAGCCGCGCCCTGTTTCATGTTGAAAACGGGTCCCCAAAACTTCCACGCGCGTTTCATGAATTTCAGCCACCAGCGTTCGAACTCGCCATAATCGACATCGACCGCGCCGCCGAAGCATTTCGGATCCTGCATTTTCTCGTTTATCACCGCCGGCAGGTTTGGCGACACAAACGTATCCGCGTCAAAAAAAATAAGTATTTCGCCCTTTGCCGCTTTTGCGCCGGTGTTTCGTATCGCCCCGATATTTTTCACCGGTTCCGTCAGCACCAAAGCGCCGAATGACTCGGCTATTTCGCGTGTTCTGTCTGTGCTCTCATTGTCGACAACGATCAGTTCGGACTCGCTTTTCAAACGCTCCAAAGCAGCCTTTATCCGTCCCAGCGTATCGGGCAGGAGCTTTTCTTCGTTATATGCAGGTATGATCACTGACAGCCGCATTCGAAACCTCGTGCCTAGACATCCAACTCCCGAAATTCTAAACTAATCGTTTCGAAAAACGCACATTTTCGCATCTATTGGAGTTAATTAATTTGTATGGCGATCTCGGCTAACGATATCAGGAAAGGAATGGTGATCTTGCACGAAGGTGCACCGGTGAAGGTGATGGAGTTTCATCATCACACACCCGGCAACTTGCGTGCGATGGTGCAGGCAAGGCTTCGCAATCTGCGTACGGGGAACTCTTTCGAGTTCCGCTTTCGGTCAAACGACACGCTCGAACGCGTCGTCCTGGAGCAGCACAAGATGGAATATCTTTATTCCGACGGCTCGCACCATCATTTCATGAATCAGGAAAACTATGAGCAGGTCGCGCTTACCGAATTGGAACTTGGCGACGCCGCTGAATGGCTGATGCCCGGCTTGAAGATCGAGGTCGAGTTTTACGACGGCACGCCGATCGGCGTTACGCTGCCTGCTTTTATGGACCTGACCGTTACCCGAACCGATCCGCAGCTTAAGGGAGCGACGGCTTCGAATTCGAACAAGCCTGCCACGCTTGAGAACGGAGTCACTGTTTCCGTCCCGCCCTTCATTGCCGAAGGCGAAAAGATCCGCGTAAATCCCGCCGAAGGGAAGTACATGGAAAGGGTGAAATAAATCGGCATTGCCTTTCATTCCTGTTGTAGTAGGCAAGGGTCATGATTTATAGCCGTTGCCTTTAGACAACGGTCACGATGTGCAAGAATGTTCCCGGGCTTTAGCCCCAATATCTATGTTGGGCTAAAGCCCATATTATTTGGCTGAAGCCGACGGCAATCGAATGTACCTATTTTATTCCATTGTCTACACGCTCGTTTTCTTACTAATGCTCCCGTCGTTTTTGCTGAATCGGCAAAAGTACGCATCGGGTTTTCGGCAGCGCCTCGGCAACTATCCGAAATTCAAACATGACGGCCGTAAGGTGATCTGGCTGCATTGCGTTTCGGTAGGCGAAACCAACGCAGCACGCCCCCTCGTCGAAAGACTTCGCGAAGCTTTTCGCGACCATCGCCTCGTTATTTCGACAACCACCAAAACCGGACACGAGCTTGCCCGAAACGTATTTGCCGATTCCGCCGATGCGGTTTTTTACTTCCCTTTTGACTGGAAATTTAGCGTTCGCCGCAGCCTGGAAAACTATAAACCCTCGCTCATCCTCCTGATGGAAACCGAGATCTGGCCTCGCTTTATCCGCGAAGCCAAAAAATCGGGCGCAAAGGTCGCGATCGTCAATGGGCGTTTATCTGAAAAGTCGTTTTACCGATACTCAAAGATCCGGACATTCATTTCCTGCGTTCTCGGCGATGTTGATCAAGCTCTAATGCAGGGCGAGCAAGATGCAAATCGAATCGTCGCGTTGGGATTAGATCAAGATAAAGCCGCCGTCACGGGAAATCTGAAATTCGATCATTCGATCGATACGACTGAAAGCGAATTAACTGAGGAGTTTTGCAGGCGTTTCGGCATCGATGGAAAGCGGCCCCTTATAGTAGCCGCGAGCACCCACGAACCGGAAGAACAATGGATTCTGGAATCGTTAGACGGCATCGGCCAAGATTATCGGCTGTTGATCGCTCCGCGACATCCAAACCGTTTTGAGGATGTATCAAAACTTCTCGAAAGCCGGAATCAACAATATGTACGGCGCTCAAATTCACGATCCGGCGCGGACCAAAATGCGGACGTTATCTTATTCGACAGCATCGGCGAGCTCCGTTCGATCTTTCCCCTTGCCGATATCGTTTTCATGGGTGGATCGCTTATCCCCCATGGCGGCCAAAGCGTTTTGGAACCCGCGGCTGCCGGGAGAGCGATAGTGACCGGGCCTTTCACGAGTAATTTCGAAGCCGTGGTAAAAGAGTTTTTGAAGCACGATGCTCTCATCCAAACACCCGAAGTTCAACAGGCTTTTCAAATTGCCGAACGGCTAAAGCTGGAGTTTGCCGCCCTGCTTTCTGATCCGGATCGCCGACAAACATTAGGCGAAAACGCAAGTGATGTTATGGCAGCGAATCGCGGCGCTGCCCTAAAGACCA
>JBJMGN010000245.1:0-15197 GCA_045807885.1 Pyrinomonadaceae bacterium
TCCCAATCTTCGTCTGCAAGTTCGAGTGTCGGCGTTCGTTTTGTGATTCCGGCAGAGTTAACCAAAATGTCCACATTGCCAAGCGAACGGGTGGTCGTACTCAAGAGGTTTTCAAGTGAAGCACGATCGGAGACGTCAGAAACGCATCGGATCGTGCGTCGCCCTAGCGACTCGATCTCCGAAGCGACCACCTCGACCTGTTCGATCCGCCGGGAAGTGCAAACAACGTCGGCACCGGCCTCGGCCAGTCCATGCGCAATTGCTCGGCCGATACCTGATGTCCCGCCGATCACGACAGCTACACGGCCGCTAAGCTCAAGTTTTTTAAAACCCATATTTGAACCGCTATGTTGACCAATATTTGGTCGAAAGGTAATACCATTTAGCGTGGCGCGTATAAGTCTCGTATAACGCGTGTCGCGTTGTCAAGTCATCAAAACCTATGAAAACAGGCATTTTGCTAAGTTACGCCTGCCATTTTGCCTTTTTGCGAACGTAAAACGAAAAATATGGTTTGCAATTAATTGGTTAAACCAATTATGATATTAAAATCTAATTGAACGTATGGCAACCGGCGAACAACGCGCAGTCTCAAAACGAGTTTCAGGAGACAAGATCTGGATCGGTGATACAGGTTCATCGGGTGCCTTTGTCTTTGAAGATCGCCCTTTCGATTTCCAGGTTCTCGAAACGGAGGATGCCGTCGGCCAGGCAATGTTCCAGGAACTTGTTGATTACGCCAAAACGAAAATTGGCGACATCTCGGTCGTCCTTTTAGGGGGCCGTGGCGGCCAGGCAATGTATAAGATCATCAACGCCAAGGCCGAGACGGATGAGATCGATGAACTCCTGAGCCGTTTGAACGTTTTCACGCAGGATGCTTTGGCTCCGATGAAAATGGACAACGCGCTCAGCTTTGTGCGCGATTTTGAGCGATTGCTCGGGCCCGAATTCTTCGCAAAAGTGAAAAGCTTTACACCAATGTTCACTGATACTCCCGATCTCGAAAACGAGTTGGTAAAGTATCTCGAAAAGCTTGAAACCGTAGGCGGAATCGACATTTTCTTTGTTGGCTTCGGGCCTGAGGCCGAAGCGGCTTCCCATATTTGTTACATAAAACCCAGCTCAGGGGCAAGGTTCGACGATGTCGCCGGAATCATTCCGATCTCGGAAAGCATCCTGGAACATCACATCGCAAAATTCAAGGTCGGCGGCAGCGATATTTCCCCGGAAGATGAGCAGGAATGCCGTAACGCTTCACATATCCTGACACTTGGGCCCGCTGCGATACTTCGCTCTCGACGGATAGTCCAATCGATCGTAGATGCGGCTACCGCTCCAGCAAAACGCGAGAGTTTTAAAAGATTTATAGAAACTAAGATCAGCAGCGACCCAGAGCAGGCCGCGGCGCAAATGGACGAGAACCCGGGGCTTTGGATCAGGCAACACAAAAATGTTCGATCTTTTATTCTTCCTGACCTTTTGACCGAAAACGCTTAAACAAATGCCAGATACATTCGCACAACCTGCTGTGCCGATCAGCGACTACGCGATAATCGTCAACCCGGACGATAACGTGGCGGTCGTGAAAAATGAGACGCGCAGAGGCTTGGTGGTGTCATTACCGGGCGATGGATATGTCACGCTTGCCGAAGCAGTGGCACCGGGTCATCGTTTTGCGATAGCCGATATCCCGTCGGGCGAATTTGTGCGGCAGTATGGCCAACCTATTGGTACATCTTTGGGGATCGAATCCGGCGAATGGATCACTCATGACAACATGTCGGACGATGTGCCCGTAGTTCGTGACCTTCCTGAAGACATTGAAAATCCTGCTCCGGTTTATTTCCCGCGGGAAGAGATCGAAACATTTCTGGGCTTTCGCCGGCCCGACGGCCGTGTAGGCACACGTAACTTCGTGCTTATAGTTCCGACCTCGATGTGTGCCAGTCATGAGGCCATGCAGATCTCGATGATGTCGGAGTTCATGAATTATAGCCGTGAGAAATTTCCTAATGTTGACGGCGTTGTAGCGATTCCGCATAACAAGGGATGCGGCTGCCAGGACGGTTCCACGCTCGACGTCATGATGCGGACACTTTCGAACTACGCCGATCATCCGAATGTCGGCGGAGTGATATTGATCGACCTGGGTTGTGAGAAAACAAACCTTTCGTTCGTCGAAAAATATCTGACAAATCGCGAAAAGCCGATACAGAAACCGGTCGTCAAGATCGGTATACAGGATGTCGGCGGTACGCAAGCGGCAATCGAATTAGGTATAAAATCCGTGCAAGAAATGCTGCCGGATGTTAACGAATGTGTCCGTGAGGAGTTTCCGATCAGTGAGCTTGTGCTCGGTGTGAAATGCGGCAGCTCTGACGGATTTTCGGGTATCTCCGCAAATCCATCTTTAGGCTACTGCTCCGATCTGCTCGTGCGCAGCGGCGGAACTGTTCTGCTGACGGAGGTCCCGGAGTTTTGTGGTGCCGAACACGTACTCGCAAACAGAGCGCGAGATGCCGCCGTCGGAAAGAAGATCTACGGAATGGTCGATTGGTACAAAGAGTACGCGTCCAAATTCGGAGGCGTGCTGGGTCAGAATCCGAGTACCGGAAATAAGGCGGGCGGTCTCTTGAACATCACTATCAAATCGCTCGGAGCTATTGTCAAAGCTGGGACGACCCGGATAGAAGACTGTGTCGAATATGCTGAGACACCGAAACACCGCGGCGTAAATCTCATGCAGGGGCCAGGGTATGATCAGGAATCAACTCCCGGATTAGTGGCTGCCGGAGCGACGGTTGTAGTATTCACGACTGGCAACGGCACTACGATCGGCAATGCGATCGCCCCGGTTATCAAACTTGCGTCGAACAACCGCGTCTTTGAAAAAATGTCACAGGACCTCGATATTTCAGCCGGAAACGTCATCGACGGAACCGAAAGCATTGCCGAAGTCGGCAGGCGATTGTTCGAACACGTCCGACAAGTTGCCAGCGGTGAAATTCAGGCAAAGGCCGAGATCTTGAAACATCGCGAATTCCAATTCTGGGCAGAGCAAACCGTTTCACTCTAAACTATCGACACGGTTATGGTTCGTTCTGCAGAGACAGTGATCGAAACGGCACCTGTTGCCGGCGCAGCGACCAAAGGCGACCAGCTTTTGCGCCTTATTCGTGCATCGCAGCCCGTTACCCGAACCGATCTGGCAGAGCGGCTCGGCGTTGACAAAAGCACGGTAACAGAAAAAATAAAGCCGCTTGTCGAAAGCGGGATATTGCTCGAGGAGTCCATCGAAGGCGGAACGCACGGCCGCAAACGTCGTGTACTTTCGTTTGCTGATACCGGAGACTACTTTGTCGGTATTAATTTAGGTGTTCGACATACGCAGATCGGTGCCACGTCACTAAATGGCCATATCGTCGATGAGAGTGATTTTGTAACACCGGAACGGGCGGAATCTGCACTGGGGATCGTCCGCGAACGAATTGCGGCGATCAGCAGGAGCCGTCAAGGCAGGTTGCCGAGAGTTATAGGTGTCAGCGTTCCCGGAATGACCGATGCGAACCGAACCGGTTTGCTTTTTGCACCGAACCTTTCCTGGCGAAACGTAGACATCGCGTCACCATTGATAACTGCGAACGGAACGAAGGTCGTTGTCGAAAACGATGCGACCGCAGCCGCCATGTTCGAGGCCCGGGTGAGAATACGCGATTCAGAAGCGGGTCTGATGTCGAACTTTATTCTTGTCCGCTCCGGAACCGGCATAGGCGTAGGTTTGGTCATCGGCAGCGAGGTTTATCGGGGAAGCGGGGTTGGACGGGGTGTTGCCGGTGAATTTGGCCACATGACGATCGTTGCCGGTGGCAAAAAATGCGTTTGCGGAAATCGCGGCTGTTGGGAAAAATATGCATCGGCTGCATCGGCTGCGTCGCTCTATATGGGCGACCGACCCCCTAAAGGCAACGAGACAATACCGAGATTTGTTGAGATCGTTGCAAAAGCCGAAAACGGAGAGGTGCGTTCCAAACGAACCCTTGAAATGATAGGCGAATACCTTGGGATCGGTTTTGCAAAAGTGATATTGGGGATAGGCATTCCGCGTGTAGTCTTTAGCGGCCGTCTGGTTTACGCGTGGAGTTTTATCGAAGGGCCGATCCGTGAAGCCATCGGGCGCAGCATTATCGGAAAGGTCGATGGCTGGTCGATCGAGGCGGGTGAACCCGTCGGTTCCGCGATCGGCGGAGCGCTCGAAGTGGCCGTGGATGAATATTTAAGTACGCTGTAACTTTATGCAGACCCAAATTCAATTAGAAAAGATCGATGCATCGACTTGTGTCGTCAAGGCCACGCACCAATCAAAAGGCAGGACGCAATCCGTAGCGCCCGGGGCGACAGCTTCGAGAAATCTGTTTTACGGGCGAATCATTCTCGCGACGGGCGATGCGCCGATCGCATTCGAGAATGGAACCCACGAAACTGGCTTGATATGCCTGAATGGAACCGGCACTGTCGCGGCCGGTGAACAGATATTTACTCTAAATCGTTACGACGCTCTTTATATTCCTCGCGATTCCCAAATCACCGTATCAAGCGACGGCGATTTTGACCTTGCAGAGCTTTCCTCGCCTGTCGAAAAACGGTATCCGCTGCAGTTTGTAAAATTCGAAGAGATTCGTGAAGACTCCGCATTGCACTTCATCGCCGGTAAACCGCCGACCGAACGTGATCTGAATATTCTTCTGGGAAAGAATATCGAAGCGGGCCGCATCATGGCAGGCGTCACTTTTTCGTCGGACGGAAATTGGACATCGTGGCCGCCGCACGAGCACGAAAACATGCTCGAAGAAGCGTATTTATATATCGATATGCCGGCGCCGCAATGGGGCGTGCAGTTCGTTTATACAAACGCGAAGGAGCCGGAACTTGTACAGGTCGTACATGAAGGCGACGTCGTGATAATGCCGCAGGGCTATCATCCGAACGTCGCGGCCCCCGGCGGATCGATCAATTTCCTTTGGATGATGGCGGCAAACCGCGAAGGCGTGGATCGGCAATTCGGTGTTGTGAACGTTCAGCCGGAGTATGCGACAGGCGGCTCGGGCCTCGAGGCTTCCCAGAAATGATAGAAAGAGTTACGCCTTTGAGCGTGATTCGATTAAAATTCCGAATTAGTATCCACGCTTTAACCGGGTAACTTTTTGCATATGATCCTGGATTCTTTCAGCCTTGCAGGTAAGACTGCGCTTGTAACAGGCGCGTCGTCCGGCATCGGACAAGCGATCGCGGTCGCCTTGGCAGAAGCCGGCGCCGATGTTGCATGCCATTGCCGCACGGAAGGCAATACTGACGAAACGATCGCAGCGATCCAAAATGCCACGCGACGAGCCATTGCAGTTATCGGCGATATGGCCGACACGGACACGCCACAGAAGATATTTGAAGAGTCAATTGCGCAGTTCGGACAAGTTGATATCCTGATCAACAATGCCGGAACTATACGCCGCTCGCCTGCAGTCGATTTTTCGGAAGAAGATTGGCAGGCCGTTATTGATGTAAATCTCACAAGCGTTTTTCGCTTGTCGCAGATTGCGGGCCGCGACATGATCGAAAACGGCGGGGGTAAGATCGTGAATATTGCGTCACTTCTTTCGTTTCAAGGTGGAATAACAGTGCCTGCGTATACCGCGTCAAAATCGGCGGTTGCCGGACTCACGAAAGCACTTGCGAACGAATGGGCGAAAAATAATATCAACGTAAATGCGATAGCACCGGGCTACATCGCGACGAAAAATACCGACGCCCTTCGTGCAGATGAAACGCGGAATCGACAGATACTCGAACGCATTCCGGCCGGACGCTGGGGGACGCCGGAGGACCTTGCCGGCGCCGCAGTTTTTCTTTCGTCCGCCGCGAGTGATTATTTGAACGGACACATACTGACCGTCGATGGTGGCTGGATGGGACGGTGAAAGGATAATGGATAAAGTGTTGAAGATCAGAGAGAAGAAAGATTGCAAATGGGACATCGTCAGTCTCGGCGAGGTAATGCTTCGGCTCGATCCGGGCGATAAGCGCATCCACACGACGCGTACGTTCGATGTGTGGGAGGGCGGCGGCGAATATAACGTCGCTCGAGGATTGAAACGTTGCTTTGGCCTGGATGCGGCGGTCGTTACAGCATTTGCTGACAATCCGGTCGGACGGCTTGTGCAGGACCTGATCTATCAGGGCGGCGTCGACCAATCACACGTGAAATGGGTCAAATACGACGGCGTCGGCCGCACGGTCCGCAACGGGATGAACTTTACCGAACGCGGCTTCGGCGTGCGTGCCGCGCTCGGCTGCTCCGACCGAGGTCACACCGCCGTTTCGCAATTGAAAGCCGGCGACATCGATTGGGAAAAGATCTTCGGCGAAGAAGGCGCGCGCTGGTTTCACACTGGCGGCATCTTTTGCGCACTTTCCGAAACGACGCCCGAGGCCGCAAAAGAAGCGATGCAGGCTGCGAAAAAACACGGAACGATTATTTCCTATGATCTGAATTATCGCGATTCGCTTTGGCGCGCGATCGGCGGGCAAGCAAAGGCGCAGGAAGTGAACCGGGACCTCGCAAAATATGTCGATGTAATGATCGGTAACGAGGAAGATTTCACAGCCTGCCTCGGCTACGAGGTTGAAGGACAGGACGAACATCATTCGAAACTGGATATCGTTAATTTTGAAAAGATGATCCGCAAAGCTGTCGAGGATTTTCCCAACTTCGCGGTTGCGGCCACGACGCTTCGCAATGCGAAAACTGCGTCAGTCAACGACTGGGGAGCGGTTTGTTTTACGGAAGGCAAGCTTCATCAGGCATCAATGCGGCACGACCTCGATATTTTTGACCGTGTCGGTGGTGGCGATTCGTTCGCCTCCGGGTTGATCTACGGATTCTTGACGGGCGAGTCGCCCGAATGGGCAGTCAATTGCGGCGCCGCTCATGGGGCGTTGGCAATGACGACACCCGGCGACACAACGACTGTTGGTTTGAACGACGTTCTTCGCGTCATGAAAGGCGGCGGTGCCCGCGTGGCTCGATAGAAATTTTTTCCGCGAAAGACTCGAAAAATCGCGAAAGTGATCGAAGAGCTTTTTAGGTTGTTTCGCGGGCTATGAATTTATGGATAAATCAGAAATTGTTAAACACATCGAGGATCTCGGCCTGGTGCCCGTCGTTCGCGCATCTTCAGCCGACGAAGCGATGCAGGTCATCGAGGCAATAAAGGCGGGTGGAGTGAATATCCTTGAGATCACAATGACCGTGCCCGGCGCTGTTAAGGTGATCGAAAAGGTCGCTGACAAATATGGCAGTGAAGTTCTGGTCGGCGCAGGAACGGTTCTCGACCCGGAGACAGCTCGCGCATGTTTGCTGGCAGGTGCGCAGTTTATCGTCAGTCCTGCATTGAATCTCGACACGATCGCGCTTTGCCACCGCTACAGCGCTCCTGTAGCGCCAGGCGTCCTTACCCCTACTGAAGTTATCACCGCCTGGAGCGCAGGTGTGGATTTCGTAAAGGTCTTTCCGTGCGGCTCTGTTGGCGGAGCAAGCTATGTGAAAAATCTAAAGGGTCCATTCCCGCAGATAAAGATCATCCCGACCGGCGGCGTGTCACTAAAAACCGCTGCTGATTTTATAAAAGCCGGTGCAAGCGCGTTAGGGGTCGGCACCGATCTCGTCGATGTAAAAGCCATCCGCGAAGGCAACGCCCAGATCGTCACCGAACGGGCAAAACAATTCGTTGACATCGTCCGCGAAGCTCGAGCCTCGTAGTCCGATCTCAAAGGCAAGGGAACAGAGAAACCGTTAA
Source organism: Pyrinomonadaceae bacterium (assembly GCA_045807885.1). Taxonomy (GTDB): domain Bacteria; phylum Acidobacteriota; class Blastocatellia; order Pyrinomonadales; family Pyrinomonadaceae; genus OLB17. The sequence continues at coordinate 7,854 of JBJMGN010000245.1, forward strand.
ACGTGTCAGCCGCCGTCAATATTCTTAAAGCGTTCCCATTGAATTCGAAGCTTCGACATGAATTCAATAAACTTCTGTGAACGCCGTAGCGAATCCAGGTTCGGATCGATCGCAAAGTACTGATAATTTGGAAATCCGTTATCGGCCGCGTTCTCTAACCATCGCACGGCTTCGTCCGGACGATTTAGCGCTGCATAGGCGGACGCAATGTTGTATGCCGTGTGATGAAAATGCCCGTAACCTCTGCCGATCTCTTCTGCACGAGCTATAGCCTGCTCTGCTTCATCTGATCTGCCCTTTTTTGCCAACAGTAATGCCTTCACGCTAGTAAAGCTTCCCCCTTCATCTTTAGGATAAGCTGCCAGATACGCGTCTGCGAGTAGATTTGCCTCTTGCAACCGGCCTGCCTCGATCAGTGCTTCAGCCATACACCTGTCGACTAGCAGTGGCGTGAAATCACGTGGGATCGTCTTAAAGACTGCGATCGCTTCGTCGAATTTGCCTTTATACGTACGGTAAACACCCGCTCGAAAACGAGCCAGTGTATTGTTCGGATTGATCTCGAGGGCCCTTTTTACATTCTGTTCCGCCTCATCCAGCAAACCGATGTGCGAATAAACCAGCGATAGTTGATGATAGGTTTCGTCGACATTCGGATCGAGGGCCATAGAGCGCTTATAGGACTGAATCGCTTGCTCGTGGGGGAACCCTTTTGTGTTCGTCCACAAGATCAGACCGCGGGCAAAGTGGGCCTCCGCGAGTTCCGGGTTCAAGGTCAGAGCTTTTTCTATTTCAACCTCGGCATTCTCGTGGAATCGCTTCATCTCGGCGCCAGCCGAGTACTTAAAGGCCATTGTGTTATAGCCCCGCGCCAGTTGAGCATGCGTTTCGGCAAGGTCCGGGTCGATCAGTACGGCGTCTTCCAAGATCTTGATCGCGGAGAGCGTGTCCTCACGATTTTCGCTGGCCACTTTCACCTTGCCGCGAACGTACAGGTCATATGCCGGAGACCGTTCGAGCCTCTTTTTTGCATCACTCGTCGAGACATCCTCGCTTGTAGTCGAAACTGTCTGTGCGCCCCATCGCCAAAACTCAGAGCTTCGCGATAGCCACACACCTGCACCCACGAAACCGATCAAAACCGCGACCAAGGCTATATATGCGGTTTTGGCGCGCGAGTTCCGGGTAGAGGGCAAAACATCTCGTTTATGGTTTGTAGGATTTCGTGAGTGCGTTTCGCCGATCCTGTGCACGGCCGCAACAAATCGATAACCGTGCTTCGGGACAGTTTCTATATATTTCTGCTCACCGGTTTTCTCGCCGAGACATTGCCGGACCGCGTGGATCGCCTTTCCGAGGTTGTTCTCTTCGACGATTGTGTCAGGCCAGATGGCGGACAGTAGTGCGTCTTTTGTTAGAAGTTGTCCGGAGTTACGGACGAGATGGACGAGTGTCTGAAAAGCTTTCTCAGGTAATGCACCGTTTGCAGATCGATCGAGGCGCTCAAGGCGGCGTTGGCCAACGTCCAGGCGAAAATCGCCGAACTCATATAACTCCTTCTGTTCACTAGACATGAGAGCCCCGAAGAAAGCCGGAAAAGAAACGGAAAAACAATTTCATCCGAACGGAAAGACTAAACGCCGGCCTCACCTACAAAATCGTTCCGTCTGAAAATCCACAGGCCGCTCGGACCGCCTTACTGTTGCGACAGTTTAGCGCTGAGCGGCGAATGCGACAACAGTTTCTATTGGCAGAAATCGTATGTCTTCGGACTCCACGACAATTGATCGATCTAATAGGAGGAAACGAATATGAAAACCGTGCTGAAAACGAATCTTACACGACCGACAGCGGTCGCAACTCTCTTGTTCCTGATCGCATTTTTCTCATCGCCGCGTCCGGTGCTGGCGGACAAGGTGACCGATTGGAACCGCATCGCCCTCACCGCAGAAGCTAGCGCTAACCGCACAAATAACGCAGTTATCGGCACCGACCTCGCTTATATGCATATCGCGATATACGATGCGGTGAACGCGATCGACCCGCGTTACACAATGTTCGCAGTACAGCCGGTGAGCGTACCGCCCGGCGCTTCGCAAGAGGCAGCCGCGGTCGAAGCAGCCTATCGTGTGCTCCGCGCGATCATGCCGGCTTCGCAGGCAGCTTACCTTGATGTGGAATATGCGGCCTCGCTAGCTTCGATTCCCGACAGCTTCTCAAAAACCGATGGAATGGCGGTCGGCCTGGAGGCGGCGAACCTGTTTCTGGCCTCGCGGGTCGGGGATGGCCGTAATGATTCATCGGTCATCTACACGCCTGGAAGCGGAGTCGGGGTGTGGATTCCAACGCCGCCGGGATTTGGGGCAGCCGCGACTCCCTGGCTGGCCGTGATGAGGCCGTTCGCTATCGAAAACCCGTCGCAATTTCGCGCCGAGGGGCCGCCACTAATTACCAGTCAGCAATATACCGACGACTTTAACGAAACAAAACGCTTCGGATCCATAAACAGTTCAGATCGCACGCAGGACCAAACGAATCTGGCGCGCTTTTACCTGGACGTTACGATACCGCAGGAAGCACAGGGTCTTCGACGACTGGCCACCGCCAACAACCTGAGCACTGCGGACAGTGCCCGTCTCTATGCTCAGTTGTACGTTTCGGTTTCGGACGCCTTGATCGCCGGCTGGGATTCAAAACTTTATTACAGTTTCTGGCGGCCGGTTACGGCGATCAGGAACGCCGACGCTGATGGTAATCCGTATACTGAGGCTGATCCAACTTGGTCGCCGCTCACGTCGACACCTGCACACCCGGAATACCCTTCGGCACACGCGTTCATCAGTAACGCGTTCACCGAAACGCTCAGACAATTCTTTCGGACAAAGAAGGTCAAGATCACTCTCTCAAGCGTAACCACAGGGACCTCGATCGAATATCGCAACACGGACGAGATCGGGAAAGACATTAACGACGCTCGGATATACGCCGGGTTTCATTTTCGAACTGCATGTATTCACGGTTCATTGATCGGGGAAAAAGTCGCTCGATACGTAGCGAGAAAGTATTTTCGGTCTGTCCGCGAGAAAAAAGAGGAATTCGATTCCGATACGAACGAAAAGTAAAGGCTCTGCGTCGAAACTGCAGGCGAATTGCCTTTAATACGCTTGTTATTTTAGACAGGCCCGTGACCCATCGCGGGCCGACTTTATTTCGATCTCAGTTTTCAGTTATCGAATCCTGCTGATCAGCGGCTCCCCATTCCGCAATAATGCTTGAGTCATTATTACTTTGGTGGTAGTGTTTCGGCATTATGAAAAATAACGCTTTACTTCTGGTGATTTCGGTATTGTTCATTGGGCTTTCGAATATTTCCGGGCAGGATAACGATTCGGTCGGCGTTAAGGACGGCGGGGTTTTGGTCAAAGGCTGGACGGGGCAGATCGACGCTCGCGAGCAAACCGCAGGCATGACGCTCAACAGCGCAAAGCTCGTTAAAGAGGGCAAGGCTATGCACATTACGACCGGCCCAGCCGTCACATATTGGAGCGCGGACAACAGAGCGAAAGGTGATTACACCGTAAGCGCGACCTTCAATGAACCCAAGTACATGAGCATCAATGACCACCCACATCCATACGGCATTATGATCGGCGGTAATGACCTGGGGACCGAACAGCAGAGTTATCTTTACTGCGCGACTTACGGTAACGGTACTTTTATTGTTCGCGGATTTGGACCAAAGCCATTTCAACTTGGCGGGCGTGCTCCAAAGGCAGACTCGGCTGTGAACAAAGCCGCCGGTGTCGGCCAGCCCGTGACACAGGAGATCGCGGTTACCGTAAAAGGCGACACTGTCGCGTGCTCGATCAACAAAAAGGTCGTCGCCACCTTTCCCCGCTCAGAAGTAGTAGGTGATGGAAAACTCAAATCTACCGATGGCATCTACGGCCTTCGCTTCGCACATAACACCGATGCGTTTGTGACAGACCTCAAAATCTCAAAAGCGCCTTAATGACTTTTTATCACTTCGCCAAAAAATCTCGCATCAATGTGATCACTTGATTTTTAAATTGACCGACGAATACATAGTGCGTGGCGCCTTTTAGCTCAACGATTTGCCCGTTTTTCATTTGCTTGCGAAACTGGTCGATGCTGGAGTGCATCAGAGGCGCCCGCTTCTCTTTCCACCACACTGCTAGTTTCGCGGTCGCTTCTGCGTCCATCTTACTCGGCCCTTGCGGTAGGTCTGCATCCGCGTAGATCGCAAGCGACGGCGCCTTTATCTTTGTGTAGTCCGGAACAAATTGCACGGCCGCCTTCATCGTCGACACTTGCACGTTCACCGTTTCGGGGGGCGGCATGTCCGGGGCGATGATCTTTTCCCAGCCGGGACAATTCATCACTTCTCCGACCATTCGCATAACGCTGGGCGGCAGCCCGCCGCCGGGCTGATCGTTTACGCACGAAAAGTTTTTTCTACGGTCATAGGCCGCGTCAAGGTAGACCATCTTTATTACGCGCTGTGGGTACATATTCGCAAACTGCGTCATTTCGTCGCCCGCGAGCGAATGCCCGACCAGGTGCGCATTCGTGATCTTTTGCGCGTCCATGAACGCACGAATATCCTCGACTCGCGTCGTCGTGTCATAAGGGCTGGTCGGCCGGTCCGTTTCGCCAAACCCGCGCCGCGTCAGCGCGATGACGTGATACTTGTCGATAAAGCTCGGCGCAATTTCGTCGAACACATGCGCGTCGTTGCCGAGACCGGCGAGCATTAAGATGATGTCGCCGGTTCCGCCCCAATCCAGATAATTCATCTTGATCCCGTTCGCAGTAACAAACGCGCTCTTATGCGGTGACTTATCACTCGGCGCCTCAGATGACGAATTGATCTTTGGGGCCGGAACGTCCACACCCGGCGCCTGGTGAATGATCATCCCCGTTACTTTTCCCGTGGCATCCTTTTCAAAGGTCAGCTTCAGCGGCGTCCCTTTCACCGCGTAGTCCTCTCCCGAGATCAACTCGATCTCAGCCATTCCCTGTCCCGTTGCCGCGACGGAAAGCTTTCCATTTGCGAAGCTCACGGTCACCATGATTGGAGCGCCAGTTACCTGATATTGCCCGACGTACTTTTCAAGCTCGGCCTGACCGACCGCGGCAGTCACACACAAAAGAGCTATGACGACAATTACTGCAAAACTATTTTTCACTTGTTTTCTCTCCTGGGTTGAAAGAGGAATTGTTTTCTAGATCAACTACGAATCCGCGACGAATGTCCGGCTACGATCTGCCAACGCCCTTTTGTCTTAACGAAAACATCAGTAAAGCGGCTGCGAACTACTGCCTCACCTTTCGGGCTCTTATATGTGGAGGTGACCCGCCCGGCAACTACTGCCGTGTTGCCGTAAATGCTGACCTTCATCTCGTCGGGCACGTACGACGCTAATTTTGTTTCTCCCGCGGGTTTGTCAAAGCTTCCTACGTCTTCGGCTTTGGTGGTAAGCCCGCCGCCCGAATCCGTGAAGATGAATTCCTCTGCCTCGAGCCGTTCAAAAAACGCCCTGTCGCGCCTTACATTGGCATCGCCGATTTCCCGTTCGATCTGCATCAGCTCGGCTTCAGCACGCGATGTCTTTGAGCCAACGCTCGTCGTCTGCCCGTAAACAAATGCGGAACAAACCCAAATCGCGAAAGTAACGATCAAACCTGTTCTCATGCAATCGGATTATACAATGTCTTTACTTCCCCAAGGCGATGCCTTAGCACTTTAGATATTTGCGGCCTCGGCCACGCAGAATGATTTCCAGTTTTAAACATCGGGTGGGTGTTCGACGATTACTGGTAACTTGCAGCTCTGGTACTTCCGCTACAACAAGTAGAACATTGCGCCGAATAGCAGCAAGATTGCCAGAAAGCGCACCGGCTCGTCTGCAAATTCCTACTTTCTGGTTATCATTCAAACTTGATCTATCGGGCCTACACAATAGATCTAAAGTGTTCCCATTGCTGCCGTTGGGTCTCTAGGAAGTTTACAAAACGAGGATCTTTTCTCAGATTATTCAGATTGTTGTCTCTTTCAAAAAGCGGGTAGCACGGAAACCCGGTCTCGGCGGCGACCTCGAGCCAATGTATCGCCTCGTTTCGCTTGTCCATCAGCGCGTAAGCGCATGCGATGGTGTATGCCGTGTGGTGAAAGTGGCCATACCCTTTCCCCCTCTCGAACGCGCGCTCGATCAGCGTTTCGGCTTCGGCATCGTTTCCTCGCGATGCCGCGATGACCGCCAGCGTGGCCGCGTACGTTCCGCCTTCGTCATCCGGATGGTCTTCTATCGCTTTGTCGAGCATTCGTTGGGCCTCGTCGGCCCGGCCAAGGTTGAAAAGGCTCCAGGCGGTCTGATAGATGACCATCGATGGATGAACCTCCACTGGAATCGCCTTCAGCACCGGTAGAGCTTCCTCATATTTCAATTGGAAATTAAGTGACTGCCCGATTCGTAGCTGCAACAGATTGTTTACCGGGTTGATCTTGACGCCCTCGCGTGCTTCCACGAGTGCCTCGTCCAGCAAGCCGACGTGGCAATAAACAATCGCAAGCTGATTTCTCGCTTCGTCCAGGTTCGGATCCGATGCGATCGCCCGACGATAGTCCGAGATCGCTTTTTCGTGGGGAAATTTATTTCCAGGTGTCCAGAACAGCCGTCCCCTCGCGAGATAGCCGGCGGCGGCTTGGGAATCCAGGGCGAAAGCCTTTTCCACGGCTACAGAAGCTTTTTCGGTCAGGTCCTTTTCCTTGGGCGCAAAAGAAAACTGTTTCCAGATATAGGCTTGAGCAAGCTCGGCGTACGCGGCGGCGAATGTTGGATCGATCTGTACAGCTTGCTCCAAAGCGAGGATCGCAACGTCCTGGTCTTGGAAATTCTGACGATTCAGGTAATAGCGCGCGCGAAGATACTGATCGAACGCCTCCGGTATGACCGGACGGCTTCCGTTCAACTGCTGCGCCACTTGTGGTGAAATCGATGGCCGTATCTGTTGAACCAAGTCCCGGATAATCTCCGTGTGCAGCCGCTGTACGTCACGCGGATCTCTTTCGTAGCTGTTGGACCAGAGATTCCTCCCATCGGAAATATCAATAAGGTGTACTACAACCCTGGCACGGTCGCCGGAGCGGGATACCGAACCAGTGAGCAACGCATCCACATTCAGTTGCCTGCCTGTTTCCTTCAGATCACGCGGTTCGGGTTCTTTGCGCATCTCGGCTGGCAGGGCAATGACCTTCAAATCGGTGAGTCTTGAGAGGCCCGCGACCAAGGCATCGGTGACGCCATTTACAAAATACTCCTC
>JBJMGN010000246.1:0-5470 GCA_045807885.1 Pyrinomonadaceae bacterium
TTGGCGACAGTGACCTTTGCACTTGAAACCGCGCTTATTTCGTTCGACTTTGCGACCTCCAGGTCGTGCTCGGCTTGCTCGAGGTTCTTTCGCGGTGTGATCTCTTTTTCAAAAAGAAGTTTTGTGCGATCGTAGGTTGCCTGTGCGAATTTCACTTCGGCGGCCGATGTTCGCCGGGCGTTTTCGTAATCGGTGAGTGCCTTTAAATAATCGGCCTCAGCCTCGTCGATGTCCGCAGATTCGAGATCAGCCAGTTTTTGCCCTTTCGAAACGACGTCTCCCTGACCCGCATAAAGCCGCACGATCCTGCCTTCATGCACCGGCCCAATACTCGCCGTTCGATCCTCGGTAACAAGAACCTTGCCGGTAGCCGTGATTCCGCCTTCTAACGCGGCGGCCTGAACGATCTCGACCTCAATGCCGGCGGTCGGCTCCGATGGAACAGTGCTGACCGACACGACAGGCGGCACGGAACTACTGCAACCCGCACATAAACCGGCAGTAACCAATGATGCGATAAAAAGCAGACGATCGAATTTTTGCTGGAACATAATATGTCTTTTTCCCGACTGCTTACTTTTGCAGCGGTGTTGCGGTCGCGAGCTCGAGATCAAGCAGCGCCGTCTGGTAATCAAAAATGGTCTGGTAAAAACTGGCCAACGTATCGCGTCGAGTTCGGATAGCGTCCAAAAGCTCAAGTATCGAGCTTTCGCCAGCCTTCAACGCGTACTCCGTGGAGGTCTGAATATCGGTGACCTTCGTCAACACACCGGTGCGATAAAGCTCGACCCGGCGCTTCTGAAGCTCGAATGCGACCAGCGCTTTTTCGACATCGCTCGTTACCTGATTCGCAAGGTAGGCCTGATCGTTCTGAGCTTTCATGCGCTGTACAAGAGCCTTCGCTATTTCGGTTTGATTACGATTGTGTATCGGTATCGGAATGCTGAAACCGACATTGTACGTGCTGCCGCCCTGTGCAAGCTGCTCGATACCAGCTCCCAAAGTAATGTCCGGTATCTTTTGCGAATTTTGCAGTCTTATTGCCGCGTTGGCAGCCTTCTCGCTGAACTGAGCCACCTTCAGGTCGGGCCGTGCAGCTATTGCTTTATCGCGCAGATCAGAAAGCGAAAAATCGTAATTCTCGTAATACTCGATCGAACCGGCGGCTTCGATATTCATCGTTCGATAATCGCCGCCAAGAGCGAACCGCAAGTCACGAAGGGCGAGCTCATAGTCGCGTTCCGAGTTAGCAAGGTCCGTGTCGAATTTAAATTTCTCGACCTCCAGCCGCTGCAGGTCCAGCCCCGATATCTCGCCGAGCTTAAAGACCTCGTTCGTGTGCTCCACGATCTCCGCAAACGTTTTCTGATTTTCCTTTGCAAGATTCAGCAGCGCCTGGTCCAGAAGCACCGTATAAAACTTTTTCTTCACGTCGTTGGTCAACTGCCAAGCGATCATCTGAAACTGGGCCTGAGCGACTTCGGAATCGGCATTCGCGACCTCCACCCGCTTTTTCCGCTTGCCCCCAAGTTCAAAGGTCTGCGACAAGCCGTACGAGAAAGACTGCGGCTTATAGAAACCGCCGTTGAACGGGATCTCCGAAAAGCCGATCTCGATCTCAGGATTTGGGCGAAGTCCCGCAGTCAGTTTTTCCGCGTCCACCAGGTCGATGTCGTACCGTGCCGCAACCAGTTGGAGATTTTGCTGCAGGAAAATCGTTACTGCATCTTTTATCGTGATGGGCCGGTCGGCTGGAGGTGACGGTGTTTGCCGTGACGCTGGAAGCGTCGGAACGGCTTTGTTGTTCTTTATCGGGACCTGCGATTTATCCTGCGTTGCTATAACGTTGGGAAGGACGGCTAAAAGGAAAGCTAAGCATATCGCGGAAATTCCGCGAAGTCGTCTGCTCGGAGGCCGGCCATATTGATCCTGGCTTAAGGCGGAATCACATCGACCGCTAACATACCGCCGAAATTTCTTTTTAATAATGTTCTGATGCATTCGATCACCTCAAAACTAATTGCTGATTGAATTCTGTCGCAGCTAAAAGAATCGAACTGTGTAACTGAATCGCACACCGCGTCCGATCTCGGGCGAAATGTCCTTGATGAACGAAATGTGATTAAAGTACAGCTTGTTGTTCAAATTGTATGCGTTTACCGAAAAGATGTGCGCGACGTGCTGTTTTGAGATCGTGTAGGTGCCGTTAACATTCACGGTCCCGTAACCCGCGGTCGGTTCTTCGTCGTTGAACACGCGATCCTGTCGGTTCACAGCAACAAATTCCGGCCGGATGCTGAAATTGTTATAGTGAATGTCCAGCCCGATACGCCCCCGAAGCGGTGGAATCCGCGGCAGCGGCCGCCCGTCGGTCAACTCGGCGTTAACGTAATCCAGGCCGGTCAATACGTTCACGTATTTGTGAACAGCAACATCCAGGCTAAGTTCAGTTCCCAAAAACCGGCTGTCCCCCTGCAGGTAAAATGCGAATGGAAAGCCGCTGTCTTTATCAATGTCGTCGGTCGGATCGAGAAAGACGAAATTCTTGAACTTGTAATAGTAGAAATTGGCCTCCGCTTTTACCTTTTCGAATTGATGTCTTAACGAAAGGTCGATCCCATTACTGGTCTCAGGATGCAGATCAGGATTGCCGATCTCGAATGCGAGCGTGCCGTCGTGCGGTCCATGATTGTAAAGCTCTTCGAGTGCTGGTGCCCGGTAGCCATGCGAGTAATTCGCGACGAATGCTCCGCCTTTCCAGAGATCAAATCTCGCTCCGACCGCGCCGGAAAATCCTGTGAAATCACGGTTGCGAAGTTCCGCGTTTTCAGGATCATAGCGATTTGTTTCGATCCGCGCTCCGAGTTGCAGCGAGGCACGTTCGAATTTGAATTCTTCAAGGCCGAATGCCGCGAACGAATTTTGCTTCACCGGCCCGTCGATCAGGGTCTCCAAGCCAACCGTCGAAAAATCCCGGATGAATCCATTGAAGCCAAAACGACCCGTCAACTTTCCAACTGCCTTTTGCTCGAACATTCCACGGTACGAGGAAACGTTGTTGCGGAACGTCGTGCCTACAATATCGTCTTCAAGTTCCTGATGCTGATACCGGCTAATGTCGATAGTGAACTTCATATCAGTTATAAATGAGTTCATGCCTTTGTAGCCGAAATTGAATTTCACATCGTTGCGATGCATTTTGATACTTCGGACTTCGGGATCTTCAGGATCGAGCGGTATTCCGTAGTTGTTTTGGTAGTAACCGTAATTGGTCGTGAAAAAAGCGTTCTTACCGAAGTATCCGAAACCGCCGCCTCCAGTTGTGCTGCGCGTGAAGGTGTTTGCGACGGTGCCGAAATCGCCTCCAGCGCTGTAATCGCCCGTTCGCTGAGTGCTTGCGTTGCCCCAAAACGTCCAGTTCTTAACACCGTACTCGAGGCCACCGCTGAACGCTCCCTGAGCATTATTCGTTCCCCCGACCCCCGAAAAATACCCTCGAAGTCCCGGATGAGCGCCTTCGTCGTGGCCGCTGATCGCATTTACGACGCCGCCGATGGCATTGCTGCCATATAGCAAAGTTGCCGGGCCTTTCACGACCTCGATCCGCTCGACAGCAAGCGTATCGACCGGTTCGGAGTGGTCGCCGGATTGCGACGCAAGCGAGCCAACACTGACGCCGTCACTGGAGATCATCACGCGGTCACCGTCGAAGCCGCGGATAACCGGACGGCTTGAACCCGCGCTGCCGGACCGCTTTGCAATACCGGCCTCGTTCGCCAGCACGTCTCCGAGGCCAACCGCCGCTCGAGTAGTTATCTGCGTCGAATCGAGCGTGGTCACTGTTGCGATGGCCTCAAATGCCGTCTCTTCGGTACCGCTGCCGGTCACCGTCACTTGCTCCTCGAGCCCGGTGATTACCATTTCGAAATTTGCGATCGCAGGAGTCGTGGCGGAAACGGTGACGGTCGATTTGGAATCCGCAAAACCCTCTTGATGAGCGACTAACGTATATTTTCCGTTCGGGATGTTCGTAAAAACGAAACTCCCCGCAGCGTCGGTGAAGGTCGTCTTGTTTAATTCGGTTATCTTTATTGAAACATCGTGGAGTGGAGATTTATCACCACCAAATACTACCTTTCCGCTGATCTTGCCCGTATTTTGAGCGAAAACATTCAAGCTCGAAATTGCGAGCATTAAACCCCCAAAAATTATCTTCTTCATGATATCTACCTCAGAATTCTTGTAAGGCCAGGTCGGCCAATGCAAATCAAACGCCCGCGCTGTTGCGGAGCCTAATGCAAACGGATCGTCAACTTATTGACGGCCCAGGTTTACGAATTCTGTGGTGGATGAAATGGAGGGTTAGGCGGCCGAAACAGGCCGTTTACGGTTGCAGATGACAGTCTAGGTTCTTCGTGAAGCAATCGAGAAATGTGATGGCGTGATAATTGATCGAAAAGCAGGTTGTGCTGCGAAGCATCGTGGCCGAATGTACGTGCCGGCCGTTCACTGCGCTGATCGTTATTGCAAATGATCAACGTGCTGCATGGGTCTTCGTGCTGCCCTTCATTTGCCGAAAGCGGAACTTCCGAGGAAACAAACATTTCTGAACAGATAACACTATGTGATCCCCATTCGGTCAATAAAAGCAATAGAAACGCGGCGGCGCATATTCGTCGCAAAGCGTTCTGCCTTTTAGTTGTCAGCTGCAGGATAATCACAATAACCAATCAGTCTAGCAATTTCGACAATAACGGAGCAACTTACGAATACGCTTGGGACGTCTTCCTGGTTTCGCCCTCGTCTGCCGTTTTAATTTGTCGATTTTCGACCCCTCGCGTAGAATCGCCCAAAGCCGATGAAACGACTATTGCTTGTACGACATGCGAAATCGAGTTGGGACGATCCAAAACTCGCCGATTTCGACAGGCCGCTCAATGAACGCGGCCTCACTGCTGCTTCCTTTATGGGCGAGTTGATGGCGGGCCGGGGGTTAGAACCGGACATGATCGTTTCTTCACCCGCAAAACGTGCAATTCAGACTGCGACCATGATTAAGGAGAGTGGAGGCTTTGAGGCTCCCATCCGGCTCGATGAGCGTATTTATGAAGCGAGCCCGCAGGCCTTAAGCCAAATAGCTTCGGAATTTAGCATCGAAGACGAAAAGGTGATGATGGTCGGCCACAATCCGGGATTTGAGGGCTTGATCTTGTTTTTGACAGGAGCTCTTGAGCCGATGCCGACTGCTGCCCTGGCAGTAATTGATCTGGACATCGAAAAATGGTCCGAACTTCAAGGCGGTTGCGGAAAGGTCGTCAAAATAATTCGTCCTAAAAATGAAATGCAAAAGTAGATATTTAACGATTGCTTCATTTTGGAATCTTGCTCTCCCGCAATAATTAACACTTCGTTAACCTGCATTTAATACCACCTTAAGCTTTGGTTCCTAAACTGTCGCAAACCGCCCGGA
>JBJMGN010000247.1:0-4262 GCA_045807885.1 Pyrinomonadaceae bacterium
AAGTTTCCCTGTTTCGGCGATATAGAGCCAGTCCACGCCCTGCCCGTCGCGATAGAACTGCACGCTGTTCGGATTACGCAGCCCGGTCATGTACGGAATGGCACGCGAAAATTTGCCCGTCTGTCCGTCCCAGCCATCGAGTATATAGATCGTCCCGCGTTTGTTGTCCGTGAGGTTGTACAGGTCGGTGACAAAGATGCGTCCGTCCGGCGCCTTCGCAAAAAAACGAACGCGTCTTAATCCTTCGATCGCGGGAATGATCTCAAACTCCGTCGGCGCATTCAGCGTGAAATTTCTGCCGTCTTTGGCTTTGATCTGCTGCGGAATAAGCCGAGGCTGAGCGACCACAAGTGTCGATACCGTAAGCAAAACGAATATCGATAGTGTTTTCATTAAATTCGTGTTATTCGTGTAATTCGTGGCAAAAAATATGAATACAGATAAATTTCTCGTGCGTGAAGGAGCCAAGCTCGACCTCACAAAACACGCGACCGATTTCACCGGCGATTATACCGACAAAAAGCAGGCCGAGGAAGATTTGGCGAAAAACATTGGACGGCTGGGCAAGTTGCAGGACGTGATGTACGCGCAGGACGTCTATTCGTTGTTGATAATTTTTCAGGCGATGGATGCCGCCGGAAAAGACGGCGCGATCGAGCACGTGCTGAGCGGCATCAACCCGCAGGGCTGCCACGTCGTGTCGTTCAAGCAGCCTTCATCTGAAGAGCTCGACCACGATTTCCTTTGGCGTTGCCAAAGGGCTTTGCCGGAACGCGGCAAGATCGGCATCTTTAATCGGTCACATTACGAGGAGGTTCTCGTCGTTCGCGTCCATCCCGGAATTTTGCAATCGCAGAATTTACCACAGTCGGTGAAGGACGATCGTGGTGTTTGGAAAAAGCGTTTCAAGGCGATCCGAGATTGGGAAAATTACGTTGCCGAGAACGGCACGCATATCGTCAAGTTTTTTTTGAACGTATCGCGAGAGGAACAAAAGAACCGGTTTCTGTCGCGGATCAACGAACCTGACAAGAATTGGAAATTCTCGATGGGCGACGTAAAGGAACGCGCTCTTTGGGACGACTATATGAAAGCCTATACGGACGTACTCGAGGCGACGTCCACGAAAAGCGCGCCCTGGTATGTGATCCCCGCCGACAAAAAGTGGTTCACGCGGCTCGCGATTTCCCAAATCATCGTCCAAAAAATGCAGTCGCTTGATCTGCACTATCCGGTTGTGACCGAAGCTCACCGCGCCGAACTTGCCGAAGCAAAGAAGCTGCTCGAGTCGGAGAACCCTTAATCGTCCTCTATCTCGATATCGAATTTTTTGGCCGCGCGTTCTATGCGGCCCTTGATTAGCTCGGCCTCGTCCTTTTCATATTCGGCGGCGTTGTCCTTGTGGTTAATATAGCTCCATGCCGCCCGAACGTGCTCTTCGGTATCGATCGGATACTTATTGTTTACCGGATCGGCAAACTTCACGTCGCCATATTTGTGCTCGCCGTATTCTGGATTTACATCCTTTCGCCTGTGTATCGATGTCGCTGTATTTCCCATTTTGATCTCCTGTTTTGTCCTATTTATTTACACCTGTAGTACGATTCAACAGCTAACGCTTACGGCGCAACGCGCGTGCCAATTATGAAGAAAATCGATCTGAAGACGATTACCAAGCGGCGGTCACTTGGGCTCGTGCTGATGTTTCTCGGCCTGCTGGTGCTGTTCACGCCCATTTTTGTCGGCAGCTGGATAATCGCATTGCTCGGCATTGCCTTGCTCGCAGCCGGAGCGGTGCAGCTTATAAACGCAGCGCGAAGCGCGGAACACGACGACATCTATCTGCAGTACATCGCCGGAGTTCTGTTCATTGTTCTCGGGCTTGTATTGTTTCTTAGCCCGCACATCGCGCTGGCAGCATTGGTCGCCGCCATCACGATCGGTCTTTTGATCGACGGCGGTTCGAAGATCTATGTCGCTTACAATTTGTCGCCGGACAGCGACCGCAGATGGAAGCTCTTCAATGGATTTGTGACAGTCGCCCTGGGTTTTTTGATCTGGTTTTTCATAACAGCAGATCTCGGCGTTCTTGCGATCGGGCTGGTCCTCGGATCGCGGCTGCTCGTCGAAGGCTGGACGATGTTTTTTCTTCCCGAAGGTGGTTTTGGACCACCAGAGAGCGAAGATGTGGACCTTCGATTTCATCCTGATGAAAAGCTCGGGCTCGAGCCGAACGATCTGGTCAGGGATATGCGCCAGAAGCTCAGCGCGGGCGAAGCGGCCGAGGCAGCGGACAACCTCGTTTACTGCATAAAGATACTTCTCGTTTTTTTCGTGATCCACCTTTTGCGCACCGATGCGCAATGGTCTTTCATCGGTTTGATCTCTCCGTTTTCCGCGGTTCTTGGCGACGCGTTCATGGCCGTTATCATCGGTGTCGTCCTGATCTTGCCGGTATGGGTACTGATCCGAAAATTAACGCGCCCGATAGAACGCGTGTATTGGCGGCGCCTTGAACGGCTGGCGGAAAGCGGGGATGAACCTACTTATCTTGAAAGGAGCATTCGCTACTGGCTTGGACACCGAATGCTGCTGGCTCTGAAACTGAAATACGCGCGTTATTCGCTGAATTCGGCGATTTGGTGGCTGATGCGTGTCGGGCTCCCGATCACGGCTGTTTTCATCGCCATAAATTCCATTTGGGGTTTTAGCTGGTATTTCAATTCTGAGAATTGGGCATCGGGCGTTTGGCAGGAGATAACTAAGGGCCGTGTCGATCCATGGCGAAAACACGGTGCGAACGACGTTGAACGATTCTCTGTTTCGCAAGGAGTTCCGCCCGAAAAGGTTTTTGCCGTTGAAATCGAAAATGAATCACAGCCCGGCGATTTCAGCTTTGTCGTGATCGGCGATACTGGCGAAGGCGACCCTTCGCAAATGGTGCTCCACGACCAATTGATAGCCGCCGGCAATCGCGAAAATGTAAAATTCCTGGTTCTTGCCTCGGACGTGATCTATCCCGACGGCAAAATGAAGGATTACGAAAGGAATTTCTATTTGCCCTTCAAGGGTTTTGAAAAACCGATCTACGCAATTCCCGGCAACCATGACTGGTTCGATTCGGACGAGGGCTTTAACGCGAATTTTCTTGATCGGGAATCTGCGATTCTTACGTTAAAGGCAAGGCTTGCCGAGGACCTGAAAACCGACATCATCTCGACCGACCAACGATTCGAAGAGATAACGGCCGAAGCGAAGCGGCTCCGCGATTGGTACGGCATAAGAAACGGCACGCAGCGGGCACCGTTTTTTGAGATGCATCGCGCCGGGTTTTCGCTGATCGCCGTAGATACCGGCATCATGCGCACGATCGACTCGAAAGAGCGGGAATGGCTCGAAGCAGCGCTTCAGCGGGCCGGCAACAATTTTAAGCTTGTCGTCCTTGGCCATCCATTCTACGTCGCTGGTATCGACACCGCCGAGAATGATGCGGAGTTCGCCGGGCTCCGCGAGATGCTGCGCCGCTATAAGGTTGACGTGGCAATGGCCGGGGACACACACGACTTTGAATTTTACAAAGAGAAATATTCGGCTGATGACGGCGAACGCGAGATGCTACATTTTGTGAACGGCGGCGGCGGCGCTTACCTGAGCATCGGTACGGCGGCAGCTTTTCCGGAAAAACCGTTTACGCAAAATTTCGCGTTTTATCCGCGAACCGACGAGCTTGAGGCGAAGATCGTTAACGAAGCTCCGTACTGGAAAATGCCTTTCCTTTGGTGGATGCAGTATCTCGGGGGCTATCCGTTCGACAGCGAAATGGTGTCAGGAGCCTTCGATTTCAACCGCGCGCCGTTTTTTCAAAGTTTTCTCGAAGTCAGCGTCGAGCCTTCGCAAAACCGAGTTCGCTTTATTCTATACGGAGCCAACGGCCAATTACGCTGGCGCGACATTCAGGTCGGCGAGCACATCAAACCACCCGACAAAAGCGACGATGACCCGGTCGAGTTCATCGCCCCAATGCGCCGGTATTAGTTCTGACACGGGATTGACGGTATTCCTTTGCATGATCGAGCGCTAGGCTTTTTGCGAATCCGATGTCCGCGACATAGACGAACGCTCCTGTACCCGCCAACGCATGAGCGATCGCTTCGCCGATTCCCGAGCCAGCTCCCGTCACAAAGGCGGTTTTTCATGAAAGCTCAAACATTTTTCACGACGGGGTTGATCAGTATGCCGAGCCCATCGATCTCGACCTCGCA
>JBJMGN010000248.1:0-4009 GCA_045807885.1 Pyrinomonadaceae bacterium
GGTCGCACGTGCGACGTAAGTGTAGTTGTACGCACCTTCCCAGAGCAGTGATGAAAATGCTTCGGCCCGTTCATCGCGGAAGTTCTGGTGCTCGAACCAATTCATTCGCCACCAATAGTAATTACTTCCAAACGACCGGCTGCCCGTCGTGATCACAGGTGTGTTGCCGCCCGGATCACCCGGTATCGATTCGGTAACCGCCAACTCCGGATTAAGAATTTCTAGGCCCGCCGGCAAATTATCGACCAGCGCCACATGATATCTGCGAGCCTGTGCGACCATCGTCAAACGAATTCGTACCCGTGCCCCGGATTTGATCGTCCAGGTTCCGTCAGGGTTTTGCTTAACGTCGTCCTTATCGTCGACTGCCTCATATTTTCGCAATACCTCGAAGCCATAATCAGCCGGTTCAAGCTTCAGATTCTTCGGCGCGTATTTCATACCGATCCTGTAATAGATCCGGCCCGCACCCTGCTTGTCGACGAAAAGGTTCGACGTTCCACCTTGATCGACGAGATACGACATCGGGATATTGAGCAAATTCGAATCCGTCGAACGGCCCCTGAAAACCTGCTCGCCAGCGTAGGTGTTTCCAAGCCAGACTCTCGAAACAAAATCGGGCGTGACCTTTTCAAAAGCGTTGAAATATTTATCCAATGCCAAAAGGATGAACACGTTCTCTTGCGTATTCGACCACGCGCCCTTTGTTCGATGATCGAGCAGTCCGCGGACCAGTTTCGGTATTAGGTCGTTCTGCGGCTGTGCTTTTATCATCGCTTCGAGCAGAACGCCGTCGGCGCGTCGATTCGAGTACATTATCAGCCAAGCGCCATCGCCGTAGTCCGTGACGAAATTTGCGGTCGCAGCCGTCTCCGTTGTGCGATTCATCAAATGGCGAATGATCGCATCGACTTCCGCTTTGGAACCCGCATCGTTCGCCAATACCGAAAGTACCCAACCAAGTGCCTCGAAAGGCATTTTCTCGATGGTAGCTTCCGCTAACAGCTTCTTGGTTTTCGCGACGTCCTTGTCCCCCATCATGTCCCGGATATAAAGAGCATATGCCGAGATGGTCCATCGGACTTCAGGGGAATTCTTGTACCATTCGTCAAAATGCTTCTCGACGTCTTTGAGATAAGGCTTTGTCTTGTTCAGCATTTCGTCAGGCACCTTGTAGCCCTTTTGTTTTGACAACGCCAAGGCGTGTGCTACGTGAACTGTCAGGAATGGATATTCGTAACGTTCCCTGTCGCGCTTCCAGAGGCCAAAACTACCGTCGTCTCGCTGCCGTGACTGAAGGATCTCTATGTCACGAGCGAAATATTTATTGAGAGTTTCCGGCGCCGGCATATCTTTTGATTTGAACGCGCTCAGCACGTCTCTCATCGCGGCGATCGAGATCATCCTCGATGAGATTTGCTCCGAACATGCGTACGGGTAATTCGTCAGATAAATGAAAGCGTCGGTCAGCTCCTGCAGCTGCGTCGAGCTGGTCGTTACTTCCAGCCCGCCAAACTGCGGATATACATCGCCGGGGGTTTGAACAGGCTGAACGATCGCACCGTTCTGATCCGTCGTTCCGTATGTCGCGAATGCCTCGGTTGTCGCCGGGGTCCACACCGGCAGCGAGATCTCGGCCGCGTCGGAATATGATCCCGAATTGACAGCGATCTGGAATCTCGCCGTTCCCGCCTTGAGCGTTTGAACCGGAAATCGAACTTCTTCCCGGCTGTTTGCTTTTACAACAACGCGTTTGCCTGACTGGAGCGCAGGCGTCCCGCCTGCATCGCCTAGCGAAGCGTTCGTCGCCCGGAGTGCAACATCGACCGCCATATCCTTATCGGTCTGGTTTTGGACGACCACCGGCAGATCTATCCTGTCGCCAAAATTCATAAATCTCGGCGCACTCGGACGCACCATCAACGGCTGTTTCGCCGTGATATTCGATTCGTATTTGCCAAATCGTTTACCGGGATCGACGGCAACAGCGGTCACGCGATACCGTGTCAAATTGTCAGGTAGTTTCACGTCGACCGCCGCCCGGCCATTCGCGTCCGTTTTCACAGACGGGGCAAAAACCGCGAGAGCGTTAAAATTTTCCCGCAGATTGATCTGTTGCTGACTTTGAGGTTGTTCGGCCTCGTTGGCAACAGCGGAATCCGCCGCCATATTCTTGCTGGCTTCCATCTTCATCATCCGCGGCGCAGCCGCACGGCCTGTACCAGCAGCCGTCACCTCGACCGATTGACTGACCGGGCTTGGCGGTGGTGGCGGAGCCTTAACATCATCCGGATTTCCGAGCAGGATATCCTTGCGCAAATGGTGATCCGTTACGCCCATTTCGCGAGCGGTGTAGAAGATCGATAGCGGATCAGCGACTGTATACCGTGAAAGTGCAAGCACAGCTTCGTCGACGATGATGACGGCCACTTCGCTGTTCGAAACAGGTTCACCGTTCGAGTCCTTTACTTCAATATCGACCTTTGTCTCGCCCCCAGGTGCTAGGGTTTTTTCCTTCGCTTCGGCTGAAACGGTCAGTTTTCGCGACGCGATCGATATCGGAAGATTTATGTTTCCGCTTGCGAAAGCGGGGCGATTAGCGAGCTTAGGATCGATCTCGCCCTTATCGTTTCGGCGGACCGCCGCACCAACGAGATCGACCTGTGCGTAGATATTCGGAAGATATTTTTCTTCGAGCGGGATCTTCAATGTGATGGACGAATCCTTCATCGAAAACCGCTCGGTCATGACGATCCCGTTTCGCCTCAAGGTCAACACGCCTTCGGCCGGGGTGAAGGGTGCGATCACCAGAAGCTCGGCAACATCGCCCGGTGCGTAATCCTTCTTGCTCGGGATCAGCTGAACTTCTTCCTGCTCAACGTTTCGCTTCGGCGGTGTTTTTCCTCCTGGAACCCAGATGGTGATTTCGCTCTCGTTGGACCGCTCGCGGTCGTCCATGACCGTCGCAGTGATAATGTACCGGCCGCCCTGTTTCGCAACGAATATGCATTTCTGCGCCGCGTCGGTGGATTTCACAGTGCAAAACTGTTCGTCAACTGTCACCTCTTTCCAATCGCCTTTATCAAATTGCCAATCTTTCAATACGGCTTTGATCTCGACATCGCGCCCAGCGATCAGTTTGCCGTCGATATCGGAAACAATGGATTCGACCTCGATCTTCTCGCCCTTCTGCACAAAGGTTCGCGGCGTTCGGATACCAACGTACAGCTCCGAAGGGTGGACCAGCAGCGACGTCTGACCCGCCCATGCCTGGCGATTCACATCCTGTACCGAAGCGGACGCACTGATCGCGTACGGCCTCGGCGGCTTCACGGAATCGAAATTTATCTTCAGCAAATGACGTCCGCTTGCGTCCGTCACGCCTTTGAATATCTGCGTCGTACCGCCATACGGGTAACCGCGTCCGCCGTAGTCGAAAACTCGCCACCACGGGACCCACGTACCGAACGTAAAGTCGTCGCGGTTAGGCGGAGTGTAATTCGTCGGCGTCGCGGTCACCGTCCAATTCGTTTCCGCGTTCGCCAAACCGCCACCGGCGTAATACTTCGCGGCGACCGACAGATCCGCAGTTCCGCCAACGAAGAACGGAGCTTCAGATTCTACTTTGGCCGAAACCTCAAATTCGGGCCGCCGAAATTCTTGTATCTGAAATTGGTGCGAATAACTGCTGCCGGAAAGGCTGCTGTTCGTCGAAATATCGATGCGTGCATACCCGAGGTTTGCGTTATCGGGCAACTTGAATTTGAAATCGAACGCGCCAAAGGCATTCAGCGTTCCTTCGCCCTTCGAGATCTCGTTGTTCCGCGGATCTTTCACCGACCAAGTCAATCCGGATGCAGCATCTGCCAAGCCTTCCACGTCGCCAAGTTTCCCGGCCGTCAATTTCCGGATATAACCTTTAACTGCCACCTCTTCCTTCGGTTTGTACATCTTGCGGTCGTCGAAAACGAACCAGCGAAGCGAATTGCTTTCGGATTTCTTGTACCAG
>JBJMGN010000249.1:0-5679 GCA_045807885.1 Pyrinomonadaceae bacterium
GTTAGACCAGCAGAGGCCCGGCAGCATTGACAAGGCCCGGGAATATCTGGAGCGCGCCGTCGAGCTCGATCCAAACTACGCCAAGGCCTGGGCGGGTAAAGCCTATGCTTATTCCATCATGTGGGGCGCCGGCCGCCCCTCTGATCCGGAGAATCCATTTGATAAGTACGCGCGATCGATGGAGGCCGCGAATAGAGCTCTCGCCATCGATCCCGATCTTTCTGAAGCGTACACGTCGATATGCGAGAACAAATTTGCATACGAATTCAATTTCGATGAGGCCGAAAAGAATTGTAAAAGGGCAATCGATCTGGACCCGAACTCTGCGCCGGCACACAGATTGTATTCGATGCTGCTTACTTCGCGCGGCCGGTCGGAAGAGGCGTTTGCCGAAATAAAGACGGCAATGCAGCTTGAGCCGGCGTCGCTCCGGAATCAGCGAATATTTGCAAACGCGCTCTATTACGCGCGGCGGTATGAAGAAGCGATAGAGGCGTATAAACGTCTGTTCGATCTGAATCCTGAGGCCACCATGACTCACCTTTACCTCATCAGGTCCCTCGAGCGCTCCGGACGCGAATCCGAAGCCTTTGATTTCTTGATCAAGCTCTTGATTCTCGAGAAAAAAGACGATGCAACGATCGAGCGGTTCAGAGCCGCATATGCGTTATCCGGTTGGCGCGGGGTTTTGAATGAGCGCATCAAAACCGAGCTGCAGGAAAAATCTCCGCAGTATTCTGTCGTTGCAGAGTATTACGGGCTGTTGGGCGACAAGGCAAAAGCATTCGAATATCTGGAAAAAGTTTCTCAGAAACGGGGCTGGATGAAGATGTTTTTCGGTGTCGATCCGCGTTTCGATACGCTGCGCAATGATCCGCGATTCAATGAACTTGTCCGTAGGATCGAAACGAATTGAATCTGCCGCTGCGAATCGCGTATCCGCGAACACAGATTTGATTCCCTGGTCCCGAGGTTAAGAAATGCGCCTCAAACACATCGATGCCTGCCTGACCTTGCTTTCCCTGATTGCTGCGTTTGAACTCGAACGCATTCTACTTCCGATTTCTTTGTTGCAAGTATAAATCTAGTTACAATAAGTGCAATTGGCGATATGCTGTTGCTTCGGCGGGTGAGGGCCGAACTGCATCCGGTTTGATGGAGAAAGGATAAAGTAACGTCTGTTAACGAATTACGATTCACGAAATATGCACCGGACAGTGGGACAGCTTGGGACATTTTGCGAAGACCTTGATTCTTGTCCCAGGGTGTCCCAGGTATCCCATCGAGGTGGGATGGGACAAACATATAGGTTTTATGACATTTTTCTACACCATTTGGTTAAATTTGCTCCGAACCCTTATGTTTGCGCCACCCGCGCCACCTCGATCACTGCGCCGGCGCGGGCAAGAATCAAGGTTTTGGCGAAAAAACATGCCTGGGACAGTGGGACATGGGACAAAAAAAGAGACAGGCTCGAAGCCTGTCCCTAGTTCGTGAATGCTGTAGTTGACGCTTACTTCGTGCCGCTGGCGAGTTTGCCGATAAGCGAGAAGAGCGGAAGGTACATGGAGATAACGATGGACCCGATCGTGACGCCGAGGAATGCGATCAGTACCGGCTCGATCATTGCGAGCAGGTCAGCGATCGCCGTGTCGACCTCTTCTTCGTAGAAGTCGGCGATCTTACCCAACATCGCGTCGAGAGCACCTGTCTGTTCGCCGACGCCGACCATCTGGCCCACCATATGTGGAAAGACGTTGGTAGCTTTCAGCGGGTCGACAAAATTCTCACCGCGTTCGACACCGGCTCTGATCTTGAGAATTGCGTCTTCGACGATAACATTGCCGGCCGTTTTAGCGGTGATCTCAAGCGATTGCAGGATCGGGACGCCCGAAGAAAGCAGCGTCGAAAGGATACGTGAGAAACGTGCCACCGCAACCTTTCGAAGAATGCTGCCGAAGATCGGCGTTTTAAGAAGCAAACTGTCGATCACCCAGCGGCCTTTTTGGGTCTTGTAATAGAACCGGATCGCGATCGACGAACCGATTATAGTGATGAGCAATGCAAGACCACCCCAACCGGCAAGGAAATTACTTATCGCCATCACGATGCGCGTCGGAAGCGGAAGCAATTCGCCCGGTCCGAGCAGCCCGATGAAGATCTGTTGAAACTGCGGAATAACCACGACCATGATCACAGCGATGGCCGCGATGGCGACTACGATGACAGCCGCCGGATATATCGATGCCGAAACGATGCTGCGCTTCAATTTAACGACCTTTTCGATCAAGGTCGCGAGACGTTGCAGGATCAGGTCGAGCACACCGCCCGTTTCGCCGGCTTCGACCATATGCGAATAGAGCGAATCGAAAACTTTCGGGTGGCGTTCGAGTGCTGCGAAAAGCGTCGAGCCTTCTTCGACGTTCTGCCGAACCTGCCGAAGCACGTCCTTAAAGAAAGCGTTTTGCTGCTGCTCCGCAAGAATATCGAGACACTGAACAAGTGGAAGACCAGCGTCGATCATTACAGAGAACTGTCGTGTGAACACTGCAAGCTCTTTTGCATTCACTTTTTTCCGGCGGCCCAGCTTAGGTATTGAAACAACGCGGCCCTTTTCGGTGGCCTGTGTCAATACAACCTGCTCGCGTCGCAAAAGGGCACGCAACTCTTCCTGATTGGCGGCATCTCGTTCGCCGTTAACCAGTTCGTTCAATCTGTTTCGTCCTTTGAAAACGTATGTTGGCATTGCTTCTCTTTGCTCCTGTCAAGATTCCTAATCCCAGGGTTCCTGATTCCAGATTCATGCTGATCGCGACCTGAAACCTAGTATCTGGAATTTCTAATTCATCGTACTGGCGGACGTTGGCCGATCGGGCGACCTTGCGCATAGGGGCTGCCGTTTTGGGGAACTACCGGCTTTCCCGGGCTGTTGTACGAGGTGTTTAATCCAGACCCGCGTTCGATAAGGTCTTTGAGTTCATCGGCGTTCGATGATCGCTGCATAGCAACATCGAGCGAGATCAGTTTCTTGTGATAGGCCGTCGCAAGCGCCTGGTTAAATGTCTGCATTCCGAATTTATCTTGGCCAGTCTGCATCATGGAATAGATCTGGTGGATCTTGTCTTCTCGGATCAGGTTTCGAATAGCGGGATTCGGTATCAAAATTTCGAGAGCCATCGCCCGGCCGTCGCCTGATGCTTTAGGCAAAAGCGATTGGCACAGAATACCTTCAAGTACGAGTGAAAGCTGTGTTCGGACCTGCGCCTGCTGCTCCGCCGGGAAAACGTCGATGATACGGTTGATCGTAGAGTATGCGGAGTTAGTATGCAGTGTCGCGAAAGTCAGATGGCCGGTTTCTGCAATTCGCAGGGCCATTTCAATCGTTTCAAGGTCACGCATTTCGCCGACGAGCACGATGTCAGGGTCCTGGCGAAGTGCAGTACGCAGAGCGGCGCCAAACGAGTGTGTATCCGCGGCTACTTCACGTTGATTAACAATGCAATTTTTGTGGTTGTGCAGAAACTCGATCGGATCTTCGATAGTCAAAATGTGGTCGTGCCGCTCAATGTTGATCTTGTCGATCATCGACGCGAGCGTGGTTGATTTACCTGAACCGGTCGGGCCTGTCACGAGTATCAGGCCGCGCGGTTTCTTGCAGAGGTCGGAAACGATCGTAGGTAGGCCGAGTGCATCAAACGATTTGATCTCGTACGGGATCGCACGAAACACGGCACCGACAGCGCCCTTCTGATTGAATAGATTGGCGCGAAATCGCGACATTCCTTTTAAACCAAACGAAAAGTCGAGCTCCAGATTTTCCTCGAAACGGTGCTTTTGCGCATCCGTCAGGACGGAATAAGCAAGTCGTTTTGTTTCCGCCGGTGTCATCGGCGCGTAGCCGGGAAGCGAAGAAAGATGTCCATGTACGCGGACCTGCGGAGCAGAGTTGGTCGAAAGGTGAAGGTCCGACCCTCCGGCATCAGTCATCTTCTTCAATAACTCAGGAAGAGTTATCTGAGATGCAGCGCTATTGTCATGTTGTTCGATACTCATAACGATGTGTTCGAGAAATGAAGGGCCGGCTGGCTGGGTCCGTTTCGGCCCTTCGCAAAAATGCGGGTTTAGTCTTTGGTCGATGCCTGCTGAACGGGTCGCGGCCGGCTCGGGAGCGAGACGATCACTTTCTCCGATTCCTCAGCAAGCTTTTCTGCTGACTCCGCAGCCGACGTGGTTGCAACGCTGTAGATGCGGCCATCGGCTTCGGTAAAGTAGAACATTCGTGAATTAACGCGTCCGCCTGAGATCTGCGACTGGGCGACAACGACATAGACGGTCCGGCCACCGACTGCTTTTTGATAGTCGTTGACCACCCATCCGTTCTCACGGATCATACGATTGATCACATCTCGGCGAAGCGACGTGGTCGGAACGCCGGCGAGCGTTTGATTCCTACCGGACGTTACACTTTCCCCCATTGCTGGACCGACGACCGAGATCGATGCGGAACCGACGGTACCCCCGTTCGATCCATCAATTTGGAACAAGATCTCGCCGCTCGTCAGCTTTGAGGCCTTCCAACCTTTAGGTGCGGCCTGGCCTGACGGAAGCAATGCTGTAGATTGCGAATCACCAACTGGCTTCGCCTCGACCTTTGTCGTCGGCGGGTTGGTCTTTTGCAGTCTTGCCAGACGAAGCTGGCGAAGTCGCAACGCGCGGCGGCTAGCCTGAAGTGCTCGTTTCCGTTTCATTCGAGCATGGTACTGACGCCACCAGCCTTTGGAATATTTCTTGTATTTGCGCGGTTTCTTTTTGTACCGCTTTGTTTTTTTCGGACCGGCCTCTGCGTATTCCGTTGCCAACGGAACTATCACGCCCATACCGATCATCAATGCCAATGAAAGTGCAACAGCCCTAAACAGCATATTTTGCCTCCAGTTCTTAAGCCACCGTTTCCTTTACGACCTCTTCGATCGTCGTTATCCCTTCTCTCAACTTGCACAATCCGGATTCGCGAAGCGTGATCATCCCGAGCTCGATAGCTTTCCGGCGAAGCTCGATAGCGCTCGCGCCGATGATGATCAATTCGCGAAGTTCATCCGTAACTTCCATAACTTCATAAAGGCCGACGCGTCCTTTGAAGCCTGTATTCAAGCAGGTTCCGCAGCCACGGCCCTTGTATAATTTCAATTTCTTCGCCTCTTCCGGACTGAAGCCGACTTCGACCAATCCTTCGACAGGCACATGTGTTTCCTCTTTACACTCGCTGCAAATTCGGCGAATAAGCCTTTGCGCCTGGATCAGATTAATACTGGTGGCCACAAGGAAAGGCTCGATACCCATGTTGACGAGTCGTGAGATCGTCGACGGAGCGTCGTTTGTGTGAAGCGTCGAAAGTACCAAGTGGCCGGTCAACGCGGCCTTGATCGCGATCTCGGCCGTTTCGAAATCTCGAATTTCACCGACGAGCACAATGTTCGGATCCTGTCGCAGGAATGAACGGAGGGCGGCAGCAAAGTTCAATCCGATCTGCTCCTTCATCTGTACCTGGTTGATGCCGTGCAGGTTAAATTCGACCGGATCCTCGGCCGTCATGATGTTGGTCTCGTTCGTGTTCAATGCCTGAAGCGCAGAATAGAGCGTGTTTGTTTTACCCGAACCCGTCGGACCGGTAACGAGCAC
>JBJMGN010000250.1:0-2755 GCA_045807885.1 Pyrinomonadaceae bacterium
CAGCAAACGAGATGCCAATATCACGTGCTGTACGAACAAGTTGGCCGTCCGGCGGAACGGTCTTAATATTTGTGCACGCCTCCGACAACGGAACCGTTGTGATCGTTCCCGCCTGCAAAGCCACCATTTTTCCGGTGTCGCCATTCATAAGTGCTCGAATTGCACATGCCCCAAAATTCGTTCCCAGCATTCTGTCGAATGCGTTTGGGCTGCCGCCGCGCTGTAGGTGGCCAAGTACTGTACATCTCGATTCCTTGCCGGTCATTTCCTCCACGCATTTTCGAACATGGTCACCCATTCCACCGAGCCGCAATTCATTCGAATCCGAATACATCTCACCCTTTCCGACTTCTTTTGCGCCTTCAGCCACAACGATATTGGTAAACCGTGAACCGCTCGTCTCACGCTCAAGCACTTTGCGTTCGACCGATTCGAATGAAAAAGGAATCTCCGGAATAAGAATAATATCGGCGCTCCCGGCGAGGCCCGCATGCAGTGCAATCCAGCCCGTATTTCTGCCCATCACTTCGAGGATCATAACCCGGTCGTGCGAAGCGGCCGTTGTGTGCAGTCGGTCCAGCGCCTCTGTCGCTACGTCTATCGCGGTCATAAAACCGAACGTCAATTCGGTCGCCGCGAGGTCATTATCGATCGTTTTGGGAACGCCGATAACGGGGAAACCACGCTTATGAAATTGTTCCGCGATGGCGAGTGTTCCCTCACCGCCTATGGCAACAAGGGCCTCGATACCGAGGATGTCAAGATTTGCTATCGCCTCGCCGATCGGCAATTGGGCGATTTGAGGCTCACCGTTCACCATTTTTACAAAGCTGCCCTTGTTTCTTGTGCCCAGGATCGTTCCGCCGCGAGGCAAGATGCCGCTAACGGTTTGCCGGGTCAAATTCATGGTGTGCGTTTCGCCTAGGATGCCTTCGAAGCTGTCCTCGATACCGATGCATTTCATCCCAAATTCGCCAATGGCAGTTCGCACTGCAGCGCGAATTACGGCGTTCAGGCCTGGGGCGTCCCCGCCGCCCGTCAAAATTCCGATCTGTTTATACATTAGCTTCTTGACGAATATGTTACTGCAAACTCACGGGTTTTCTAAAAGAACCACGAATTGCCGGTCATTAACAAAAACGCCCTGACATCGCAGGGCTTCCGTTTCATCAGGTTTCCCGGGCTATCATCGAAGCCAAGCAACATTTTTTGCGACAAGCTGACGAGCGGCGGTCATCGACTCTGTTGCTTTGATGACTTGCGGGTCTTTTTCCAATAACACCTGAATCCCCGCCTCATTCGAATAATTCGCGGTTGCGATCTCGACCCGGAGCCGCGTTCGAGCAAATTCTGCTTCAGCAGCAATGTTCTCTCCGGTCAAACCGTTTTCCTTTACCGAAACCGCGCTATCGCGAAACGCCTCGAATAATTTGTCGGTTATCGGAAAGGAAGAGGTTTGGACTATGTGCTGTTGGTTCTGCTTCTCCACTTTATAAGATTCGAAACCAGAAACTTTCCCTGCCACCAATTGGCGTACAAAAAAGAACGCAGCGTCGCTTATACGCCCCCGGGCAGTGCCGAATTCCGCGGCCTTCGCATTCACATCGGGTTCGATACCGCGACCGCCGAAAAGCACCCTGCCGTCCGGCAAAGTAACCGGAACACCGGCGGGTTTCGGAGCGCTGTCTTCACTATCCTGACCATTATGTGTGTAATAGTCGTAGATCGAACCGCTCGAGTAATCACGCTGCAAAGAGCGGCCGAACGGTGTGTAATAGCGCGCGGTCGTGAGCGTTAAACCGGTTCCGTAGGGCGTTCGAAACACTTTCTGAACTAGGCCCTTTCCAAAGCTGTCTGTACCAACTATGACTCCTCGTCCATAATCTTGGATCGCGCCCGCTACGATCTCCGAAGCCGATGCAGAACCGCCGTTCATCAGTATTACAAGCGGGACCTTTTCAACATCGGTTCCATTCGTCTTCAATTCACGGACGTCCGAATAATTCGTGCGGCCTTTAACCGAAACCACTGTTTGCCCGGCAGGGATAAACCGGCTCACGACCTCAACGGCCTGTTCAAGAATGCCGCCCGGATTATTCCGCAGATCTAGAATGACGCTTTTCATGCCTTGCTTATCAAGATCACGTAAAGCTGACGTCAGTTCCTCAGCTGTCGTCTCCTGAAATCCTCCGGTAAGGCCAACATACCCGACACCGTCGGGCAGCATGAAATAATTGCGGATTGATGGAAGCGGAACGCCGCCACGGACAATGTCGAAATCGATCGGCACGTTTGACGCAACGCGTGCGACTTTTACTTTTACGGTTGAACCACGTTCGCCGCGGACGTTCTTCGAAACTTCCGCACTGGTCCATTCGACTGCGTCCTTCCCATCTACCTCAAGTATTTTATCGCCGTATTTTAAACCGGCATTGTCGGCGGGCGTTCCCGGAACTATCGACTGTACATATACCCCATCCCGATGCTGAAGGATCGTAACGCCGATACCATAAAACTGTGATGCCTGTTCTTCGGAAAGCTTTTTGAATTCTTCCCGGGTAAAAAACGATGAGTGCGGGTCCAGTGTCCAGAGCATGCTTTGGATCGAGCTGTCAGAAAGCGTCTCCAGATTCTGTTTACCGTCGTAATTACGCGCGACTACATCTAGAGCCTCCGTGTAATCAGAAACGATCCTTTTTGTCGTAACCTCGGTTCCCGCCGAAGCAGAATTCTGAAGTTTGCCGAACAAACCGCC
>JBJMGN010000251.1:0-4416 GCA_045807885.1 Pyrinomonadaceae bacterium
ATCTATTTTCTTTGACAGTTCGGCAAGACACTTGACCTGTTCATTGCCCGGCGCATTAACGCACTTCTTACGAGCATCCTGATCGATCTTTTCCATCCCAACAAGCTCATCGCGTAAATCCGGATAACGAACTTGCGCAGAGGCGACAAAGGTTGCGCCAAAAACGAACACGAAAACAAATAATTTCATCCCGGAATAAACAAACGACTATTCCACGAAGATCGGCTCGTCGGATACTGCGACCGGCTGACTCTTCGCTCCTTTTATCTCACGACTGACACGAAACACAAGAAAAATTCCTATGGTCGAAATTACGACGATAATGTACCCGAGAGTATCGTAGTGCTCCAGCGGGCTGAAGTTGTCTTTTTGCACGACGATCAACCCGCCGACGATTGCCGCCGCTCCGCCCGCGATCTGTCCAAGCGAGGAATTGATACTCATAAACGCGCCGCGGTCCTGCATTTCGGGCAGGGCCGAAACCAATGCCATCGACGGAACCATTCGGCTTAGTATGCCGATCATGAACAGCACGTTGAGAACGAGGACCAGCCAAAACGGAATTGGCCCGAGGTTTGTGTATATGACCACCATTACCATCATCCAAACCGAAGCGATGGTAAAGATGCGAAATTTGTCGATAGTGTCGCTCAATCGGCCGATGACCGGCATTATCACCAAAGACGCCACACCGGCAACCATGAAAAGGATCGGCAGTCTTTCCTGGCTGACAAGAAGATTGTTCACCGCGAAGGCACTTCCCCACGGCATCATCATGAAGCCGCCCAGCATCAGGAAAGCCGTCGCGAGAAAGCCGAGGCGGTATCGGCTGTTGGTCAAGGTATGCAATAGATGTGTGAGCGGGTTCTTGTCGTTCTTCACTTTCAAATGTTCGTTGATCGGCTCCATTCGAAGCGTGATCGCCAGCCATATCGCCGAAGCCAAAACGACGATCACAAGAAACGGCGACTGCCAACCCCATGCGTTTGCGATGAACAACCCGATAGGAATTCCAAGAACCTGGCTGGCACCGAAGCCCATCTGCAAATAACCCATCACACGCCCACGTTTTGCGAGCGGGAAAAGGTCGGCGACGATCGCCATCGAGATCGAACCGATCACGCCGCCAAAAAGGCCGGTCACGATCCGAGCCGCGAGTAGCATCGGATATGAATTTGTAATACCGCAAAGCAGCGTGCCGAGAATGAACCCAACATAGAAAAACAGCAGCAGTTTTTTTCGGTCGAACCGGTCGGCGAAACCGGCGGTCAAAAGACCTGATATTCCCGCGCTGAAAGCGTACGCCGAAACGGCAGCTCCGAACTGTGTGGTCGACAAACGCATCGATTTCATCAGCAGATCGCCAAGCGGCGACATCACCATAAAGTCGAGGATCACCGTAAACTGCGTCATTGCAAGCAGCACGATCACTAGTATTTGATGGGACGAAAATTTTTCGATCGTGTTTTCGGCCAATATATTGTTATCAATTGCCATGACCTTCGATGCTAATTGATTTGAGAAGTGGATTCCAATTTGATCTGGTTTTGGATACCAAATCAGGAGATCAAGCACGAAAGGTGCTTTTATCGAATATTCGCTCAACATCGGACAGTTCGCTTGTTATTCGCATTCGTGGAAGGCTTTGCAGAAAATCGCGGCCGTAGGGTTTCGTGCGGATGCGGGGGTCGAGGATGGCGATAACGCCTCGGTCGGTGCGGCTTCGGATAAGGCGGCCGATTCCCTGTTTAAGCGATATAACCGCCTGCGGAATACTGTATTCGCTAAACGAGCGGCCGCCATTCTCATCGATAAATCGCGAACGCGCGGCCACGATAGGGTCGGTCGGCACGGCGAACGGCAGCTTGTCGATTATCACGCAGGAAAGCTGGTCGCCCTGCACGTCGACCCCTTGCCAAAAGCTTGCGGTCGCGAACAGCACAGCATTCGGCGTTTCGCGAAATCGTTCGAGTAAGCCGGTCTTCGACATCGAGCCTTGAACGAAGCAGGGATAATTTACTCGCGCGGAAACAAGCTCGTACAACGCAGTCATCGATTGATTGCTCGTGCAAAGAACGAACGCGTGTCCACGTGTGACCGAAATGACCTTGATGATCTCGCCCGCCGCGAGCTGAGTAAATTCAGGCGAACGGGGATCGGGCATCGCCTTTGGCAGGTAAAGTATCGCCTGCTTTTCGTAGTCGAAAGAAGTTTCGGCGGTGAAGCCGGATGTTTTCATCGTGTCCAGTCCCAGACGCTCGCGTACGAAATTGAACGAGCCGCTGCTCGACATCGTTGCAGACGTTAAAATGCACGACTCGACTTTGTCGAACAGTTTTTCACGCAGCAGCTCCGAAACGTCCACCGGGGAGGCCCGCAGAAATACCCCCTTGCCGCGACGCTCCAGCCAATAAACGTAATTCCGCTCGGCCTGCGTTACAACGAACTCGAGATCGAATCGAGTTTGTCTTGTCCGTCGAAGCATGCTTTCGGCTTCAGGCATTTCGTCGGCGAATTTTCGTAACAATGCTTCCAGGCCGGAAAGCGAATTGTCGAGAGCATAATAAGCCTCGCCAAGCGGCGTTGCCTTGCTATCGCCTTTCATTGTTCGATGAGAGAATGCATCCGCCAAAAGCGGAAACCTGCCATCGGTCTTCGCCTGCCGAAATCGCTGCCAGAATTGGTCCGCGTGGCCCATGATCCTCGCCGCAAGCTTGGTCAGGTCGCGTGTCACGACCGCGTCGCCGATTGGCAGGTTATCTGTGTCGCGTACAAGCTCGTCGATCTGAAAATTCGAAACCTGAAAACCGAAATAGTCCGACGCAATATCCTCGATCAAATGAGCCTCATCGAAAATAACCGCTCCGTAATCCGGGATCACTTTGCCGAACTGATTTCCCCGCACGTTTAGGTCGGCAAAGAACAAGTGGTGGTTCACGACGACGATGTCAGCAGCGTCCGCACGGCTTCGCATCCGAGTAATAAAACAGGGGTCGTAATCAGGGCAATTTTGGCCAATACAGATATCCGAACGTGCGTTGACGCGATTCCAGAACGAGAGGTTTTCGGGAAGATCGGTCAGTTCGCGGCGGTCGCCGTATTCCGTTTCGTTTATCCAGCGGCTGACCACGCGAAAATGATCTATCTCGTCCAGGCCTTCGAGAATCGGCTGGTGCTCGGCTTTTTTGACGCGATAAAGGCACGCGTAATTCGATCGGCCTTTCATATACTCGGCCGTGAATTTCCGCGGCAGGATCTTTTGCAGAAACGGTATATCCTTTTCCATCAGTTGTTCCTGCAGGTTCTTAGTGCCGGTGGAAATTATGACCCGTTTCTTTTGCGCGATGGCCGCAGCGATAGCTGGCACAAGATAGGCGAGTGTCTTGCCGGTGCCGGTTCCCGCCTCGACGATCAGATGGCGGCGCTCGGCGAGGGCCTTCTCGACTTGTTCGGCCATTTGGATCTGACCGCTGCGATACTCATAATTTTCATGAAACCGGGCAACAAGGCCACTCTCGCCAAAGACCTTGTGAATAAGGCTTTCGCTCGATTGCGTCGCGGTTTTTATTGACTTTGAAGTTGGCACTTGTTAAAACAGAATGAGTCGTTGTAGGGGTGCAGAAATCCGCTATTTGCTGGAATTTTCGGCAACCAACCCGGTGAAACTAGCAACTTATCCTAACTATCAATTGTAGATGCAAAATTAAGCGCTGTCGAAACGCGTAATTTAGCGTAGTTTCTAAGTCGGACTTTATCCGGAGACATACATGAAATCTTCCATCAGATCCCAAAGGGGCGCGCTCGCAGCGATCTGCTGTTTTGTGCTGCTCGCGTTTCTTTCTCTTCTCCCAATGCTTTTCCGAACTTCCGCTGGCGGCAAAAAGGCGGATGAATCGGCAGACCGGCATTCCAGATTTGGCGACTACGACATTCGAAAGGACAAGAAAGCGTCCGAACGTATCGTAGAGTTTCGAAGCCGATCATCTAAAAATGAGATCGACGTGGCGAATGAGCGCTCTTCGTTCGCAAGAGGCGAAGAAAAGCTTCACGGGAAATTACGGAACTTAAAGGTCGAATACAATGACGATTTAAAAGTGCCCGAGGTCATCGGGACAGATGTTCGTCAGGGTAAAGAATTTTTGACACCTCCGGGAATCGAAAAACGAAGCGAAGTGCTGAAGCGATTTTTGCGCGAGAACGACGAGCTTACCGGGGTAAGAGCCGAACACGTTTCCAGATTAAAACTCACTGCTGATTATAAAAATCCGGAAAACGACCTTTCCCTGGTCGAATTGGAACAGGAACTCAATGGGGTGCCGGTATTTCGCGGTTCGGTAAAGGCTGGATTCACAAAACGTAATGAGATCGTCAGGATCATAAACAATCTCGCTCCGGGTGTCGACGAATCATTGGTCT
>JBJMGN010000252.1:0-3424 GCA_045807885.1 Pyrinomonadaceae bacterium
CCGCGCTCCTTCATAGTCATATACCCGCGGCGCGCGAGAATATCAATCACATAAGGATTGATGAAACCCCCGTTGTTGTTTCGGATGTCGACAACAACGCCTTCTTTACTTTGGTTCTCTGCGTCAAGGTCAATGTAAAGCTGGTTGAGCGATCCCTGCCCCATATCAGGCAGATGGACATATCCGATCTTTCCCCCGCTGATCTTTGCGACATATGCACGATTGTTATCAACCCATTGCCGGTAAAGCAGATTCTTTTCGGCTCCGGTCGTTACAGGCCGAACGATCACCTCGCGCTTGTTCGATCCGTCGGCCGATGCTGAGATCGACAGTACGACACGTTTTCCGACCTTTCCTTCGAGCAATTCATCGATATTAACGCCACGCCCAATACTCTTGCCGTCCACACTCAGAATGTAATCGCCGACGTTTATCGTTTTCACGACCGCCGCCGGGCTGAGCGAAATGATCTCGTTGATCTTTAGCCGTCCGTTGTTCTCATATTCGACGCGATCAAAACGAACACCAAGCTTTCCAACAGTTGTGGCTTGCGGCGGTGTCGTTCCACCAGAAACTCCGAGGTGAGAAGAGTTCAACTCGCCAACCATCATATTCATCAGGCGACGGACTTCATCGGGCGTTCGCGAAGCGCTGATAAGGGGTTCATATGTTGCACGAACTGCATTCCAATCGGCACCGTGATATTTATCGTCGTAAAAATTATCGCGAAGATATCGCCATCCCTGGTGAAAAACTTCCATCTTGTCTTCCGCAAAATTCACGGGAATTTCTATATTGACGGCCAAGGGGCGGACTTCACGTCGATCGAGTGAGACGATGTTAATCCGCCCGCCTTCGAGGTAATAGATCTCTTTGCTGTCAGGGGAGAACTGGACCTGTGATTTTACTCCCGCAGTCGAGGTAAGCTGGCGCGACGAGGTATCGGTCGCGAGTTCATCGAGCGTTCGAGTGTAGATGTTGAACTGGCCCTCGGCGGATGCGAGCATTGCGAGCGTTTTGCCGTCCGGACTAATGATCGGGGCACCGCCGTTAACACCGGTATTGATGATATTCAACCGTTTGCGAATATCTTCGAAGACGATCTCGGGCTTCTTTTCCTCTTCCTTCTTTTCGGCCGGTGACGGCGAAGGCATTGGCGACGCCGCAGGAGACGGTGTGGGTGTGGCTAGCGGTCTTTCGCGCGGATTTTCCTGCTTAAAGAGATCACGGAACTGATCCTCGCGGAATTTCGGAGTACGCAGAGTAAGGTCGACACGGGCAATGAAATTATCCTCTGTTCTCTGGTTCGTATCGAACAATAAATATGTTCCGTCGGGGCTCCATGCAATAACGTTGCTGTTCGAATTGGCAAGGAAACTGACCGGCCTGGCTGTTCCGCCCGCGGCAGGAACCATCCAGACATTTGTGTACGAACGCGTCTCGGGTGAATAGCTCAGGTAAGCGATCCATTTGTTATCGGGCGACCATTTGAGCGAATCCCCGCCGAATAGCGGCGCTGGATCTGTGTAAATTTTTGCTGCTTCTCGTTCCTGTTTCGAGGCGACATCCATCACCATCAGCGAGCGCGAGTTTCGAACGAAGGCGATCGACTTACCGTCAGGCGAATAGATGGCACCAGAATCATTTCCGCGCCCTGCGGTTATCGGTGCTTCTGATTCCGTGCCGAAGTCATACTGATAGAGCGACATTGTTCCACCGCGTTCAGAAGAGTAAATAAGCTTTTTACTGTCTGCCGACCATGAGACGTATGATTCGGGCGCCGCCGTATTCGTAACCCGGACCGCGTCGCCGCCGTCCTTTGCGGAAGCTGCAAAAACTTCTCCCCGGGCGATCATCGCCACCTTCTTGCCGTCAGGCGAAAGAGATAACTCGCGTATTTGAGTTGATGCGTTCACGCGATCGATGATCGGCGTGGAGGCAGCCCCTCGAAGTACGATAGGAACTTCGGACGCCTTTCCGCCATCCGTCGAAATCTTCCAAATGTGAAAGTCGCGCTCGAAAACTATCTCACGGCCGTCCGCAGAGAGGCTTGCCCATAAAACGCGCCCGTCATTGAAATTGGTGAGCTGCTTCGCCTGCCCGCCGCGGGGCAATGTCCAAATATTCTGGTTTCCAGTGCGGTCGGACACAAAAAACATACGGGAGCCATCGGCAGTTGCCATCGGCCAAAGCTGTTTCGCTCCGCGCGGTGTCAGTTCCGTGTACTGATCGCCCGATTTCTGCCAAAGCTCGCTCTCGTCGATATGGCTTCGACCGTGCCGCCACCATTGGCCGTTCGAGATGCCGCGCGCGGCAAATATCATAGACCCGTCCGCCAGCGGTGTTGCACCGAATTCGTTCGTGTACCGGTCCTCGCTTACCTGCATCGGCGTCCCGCCGGTCGCTGTAACCCGGTAAATATCGCTCATTCCGGCTATGTCCCGAGCCGAAGACGAAAAATAGATCCACGCGCCGTCCCGCGACCAGGCATCAAGTTGCTCCACTCCGTCATCGAACGTAAGACGCCGAAGTTCGCCGCTAGCGAGATCGAGAATGTAAATATCGCCGTTCCCTGTTCGATTTGAAACGAAGGCGAGTTTCTTTCCGTCTGGGGAGTAGAGCGGTTTCGACTCGGTCGCGGGGTGTGAGACAAGCAGGTGAGCCGTGCCGCCTTCGGCCGCAACGGTCCAAATGTCGCTGCCGGACACGAAAGCGATCTCTTTCCGGTCAGGCGAAAGTGAAGGCTCCGTCATATAGACGTTTGTTGATTGGCCGAATGCTGCTGAAGTAAACACGAATAAAACGGCCAAACCCAGTGCTTTGATCTTCATAATTTGTTTTTTTACGAAATGCGAAGGTTTTCTAACTGATCGATTATACGTTGCCCTAAATCTAAATGTTTACAGATAAATAGACTAGATATGAAGGACTCAATGCTCAAATTTGCGTTTTGTTTTTTATTTACGTTTGCTTTACTGTTTTCGGGTCGCGCAACATTCGCTTGCACCACATTTTGCCTAAAAAACAAAGCCGAGGTCCTTTTCGGGAAGAATTATGATTGGACGCTTGGTGACGGAACGATCTTCGTAAATAAACGTGGAATGGCAAAATCATCGAGCCTCGCTTCAGAGAAAAACATTGCAAAATGGGCATCGAAGTATGGCAGCGTCACGTTCAATCAATACGGGTGGGAATCGCCGTCAGGAGGAATGAACGAAATGGGTGTCGTTATCGAGCTGATGTGGCTCGAGGACGCGGTATATCCGAAGCCCGACGATAGACCCGCGCTCGACGTTTTGGAATGGATCCAGTATCAGCTCGATACATCGTCGACCACAAATGAGGTGATCAGCAAGGCGAATTCGGTACGCATTTCGTCAAAGGTCCCTCTGCATTACCTTGTAAGCGATCGGGGCGGGAATGC
>JBJMGN010000253.1:0-2510 GCA_045807885.1 Pyrinomonadaceae bacterium
ACGCGCAAAGGACAGCGGCCGGTTCGTTCGCGGATTCCGGAAAGGACTTCATTAACAGCGTCGATATCATCCAGAGCGTCGATCTGCTTTAGTCGTATTTCGGCATTCGATTTTGATTGAGGATCATCAGCCGCTGCTAAGATCTGGGAGTAAAGCTCGTATGCAGTATCACGGGTACCTCCCCGAGTCCGCATCGAGGCAGCCATTTCACGCATGAACGGAGGCGATCCTGCGACGGCCGACCCTCGGTCGTACGAACGGGCCGCGTTTTCGTAGTCTTTGTTACGCCAGTAGATGTAACCAAGGTAATGATACAACCGCCATGCATCTGGATTGTTTGCGATTCCCTTTTCGGTCAGCGCTACGGCCGAAGCAACATCGATCGCGGGCAGCACGACGGCGCCATAGGAATAAGCTGCAAGAAATTTTGGATCGAGGTCAGTTGCGTTATCGAGCAGCGGATAGAGAAGCCGTGGATTCAACGGACGAAGGTTCTCAATGTTGAGATTCGAAAGATCGTTTTTAACAAGTTTGTCGCCGATGTACTGAAGCGACCTTATCCAGTACCAGTCCGCAAGCATTCCTTCGCTACCAAGGGCAAATCCCTTTAGTTTCTTTCCCTGCAATTCCAGATCGGAATCTTCGTATGATTCGGCGAGGACCACGCGGTTTTGTGAAGCTTTTTCACTGGCAAACACAACTCCGGCGATCGCCAAGACGGCCACAACAAGGTGTATCCAGAATTGACGAATAAATGTGCTCATTTAAAGTTGCGACGGCCGAAGATCATGCTTGAGATTACCAAGAGCGCAGCGCAGTAGAACAATGAATACATTACCGCATAGGCTAGCATCGGAGCGGTCGGGACTAATTCGTTCGCCGCCTCAGTGCGAAAACTAAAAAGTGCGAAATTCGGCATCAACAAATAAACAGCTTCGAACACTTTTGCCGCAAAGCGAGACGTCAGCCCGGATGCAAGGTCTTTCAAAGAGGCGCTCAGATGGCCGATAATAAAAACAAAAAAAGTAAGTAGGGCCGAAAGGGCTGGAGTAGAGAACGACGAGAACATGATCGCGAGGGCCGTCGTAATGATCAGTTCAAAGAAAATCAAAAAAACTGCCGGCCAAATTGAAAGTGCAAGCGAGGCGCTACCAACATAGAGGAGTGCGAGTGAAACCCCGATTCCCATTACGATGATGTTTACGAGCAAAGTGAGACAAAGACCTAGAAATTTTCCAAATATAAACTCGCTTCGACCTACGGGCTTGGAAAAAATGTTAAAGACAGTTCGCTTTTCGATCTCTTTAGATACCAGTCCGACACCAACAAAAATCGCGATGAACGTTCCGAAGATGAGCATCGCGTTGAGCCCGATGTTGACGATCGTCCGCGCCTCTTGGCCATTTGTGAGCTCGCCGAGCAGGATAGCGCAAGCTACGATCAGCAAAACGAATACGACCAGGTTGTAAAGTACGCGGTCACGGATCGCCTCCCGGAAAGCATTTCCGGCAATTGCGAAAATTCTCTTAAACGGATTTCCGGCTAAAGGCAAGTCGGTCATTGTTCGCTAGTAAATATATGAATGGGAATGAAGGAACTACTCAAAGGAATTTTAACATACAGCTTTTGTCGGTTTTCAAATTTTTGGAGTGAGAATGTTATTCGGTCATTACCTTATCGGTATTGTATTGGTAGATAGCGTTTTGAGGCCTTAAATCGGGTGGCGCAGCAAACGTTTCGGGATCTCGCGTCGCGTTCAGATGTGCATTCAAGATGCCGTCCTTTATCACGGAATACCAACCATTTGTTTGCCGCACATCGAACGACCGGCCGATTTTCAGCTGATCCGCTGCCTCTTCAATTTTGCCTTGATTTTCAAGGTTGAATGCTAGTCTTGAGCGGATAAATGACGACCGAGGAAATATCGAAACCGCCTCTTTTAGGGTTGCTTCTGAAGAGGCGAAATCACCTGATTTTTCTTGCGCGGCAGCCATATATGTATAGATCAAAGAAACGCCAAAACCGCGATCGATAGATCGGCGAAAGTGCGGAATCGCACTGGCCCATTGCTTCTCCCGAACAAATGCCTCGGCCATCGCAAGCTCCGCGCCTGGATTGTCCGGATCGAGTTTCGCAGCGATCTCGAACATGCTCATGGCTTCTTCGTTATTCGCTGATCGTTCACCACTGTACAGCATGTATTGGCTAGCTGCCTTGGTAAGTGAAAATGCGGCAAGCAAGATGGGTATTATGAAAGCCGCGACGGCGATAGGGGTAAAAGCCCTCGAGCTGATCGACGTCGAGGTTTTCACAAGCTGGATTTGTTTTCGTTTCAAAAAGGAAAAGGTAAATCCGAGGATTATGAAGAACACTACACCATTCTGGAAGGCGCGGAAGGAAAAAGAAGATATCAAGGAACTGAGCCCGAACGCTACCATTCCGCTGACGGCCGCATAAAACAGTGGTGACAGTTGCTTTCCTCGATCGCGGATTTCACGCACGATAGCAAG
>JBJMGN010000254.1:0-4680 GCA_045807885.1 Pyrinomonadaceae bacterium
GCTTCGACGAGAGCATTCTTGCAATCGACCATCCCTGCCCCGGTCTTTTCCCGAATCGATTTAACTGAACTTGCTGTAACTTCTGCCATAAATTAACTCCAAAAATGATCGCACTTTTAATAAAAAGCGTAGCTGTTTTGCCGTCGTCGGAAAAAAGCCACGCTAAGAAATATTAGAAAAACTGTTAACTCGCGGTCGCTTCGTTGGTTTCTTCCGATTGGCCACCACCCGCTTCGGCGACATCTTCATCCGCCATTTTCGAGATCTCAGGACGTACGTCCGGGGTCGTGTCTGCCCCGGGCTCCTGAGCAGCGTACGAACCGCCTGCGGGATCAGTGTGCGTAGCTTCTGCTGTTTCCCACGTTTGGTCGGCAACCTCGATATCGGGTTCCGTCTCGTCTTCGTCAGTTTCCGCGGCAGCAGCTTCGATCTCGGCCTTTTCGTCCTCGGTCAGATATTCCTGCGGGATCGCTGTGAGCGACCCGATCTCAGGTGCGGCGGCCGTCTCGACCTCATCACCTTCTGCCTGTGCGTCAACAGCAGCAACTCCGCCCTCCGTTCCGACCTGCTTACCCTCAAGAATTGCATCTGCGATTCGCGACGCGAAAAGCCGGATAGCACGGAGCGCGTCATCGTTGCCGGGAATCACCTGGTCAATGCCTTCAGGCGAGCAGTTCGTGTCTACAACTGCGACGATAGGAATACCAAGCCGGTTTGCTTCTTTGATAGCAATATCTTCCTTACGGACATCGATCACGAAAAGCATATCCGGAGTGCCGTTCATATCTTTGATACCGGCAAGATTCTTCATCAGGCCTTCGTGCTCGCGGTCGAGTTTCAGACGCTCTTTTTTTGTGAGCATCTCCATTCGGCCGTCCTCACGCATCGTCTCGATATCTTTGAGTTTTTTTATCGACTTCTGAACGGTTTGATAGTTGGTCAAAAGACCGCCAAGCCAACGGTTGTTGACGTAAAACTGTCCGCAACGTTCCGCTTCTTCCTTGATAGCATCCTGCGCCTGACGTTTCGTTCCGACGAAGAGTACTTTCTGGTTGGGTCGTTCGGTGAGCGATTCCGAAACGTAATTTAACGCATCGCGGAAAAGCTTCTGGGTTTTCTGCAGGTCGATAATATAAATGCCGTTGCGCTCGCCAAAGATGTATTCCTTCATCTTCGGGTTCCAACGGCGGACCTGGTGTCCAAAGTGAACTCCTGCTTCGAGGAGCTCTTTCATCGTTACTGTTGCCAAAATTTACTCTCCTTTAACTTTCTGGTTTTTGTACTCGCCGAAAACTTATTGATAAACCAAGGAGTTTCGGCAATGGAATGTAAGTGTGACGCGTTTACGCGTTCCGTTTCTGAACGGCTAAAGCCGTCACTCTTACTAATTATCTCTTCGAGAACTGGAATCGCTTGCGGGCGCCTTTCTGACCGTATTTCTTACGTTCTTTCTGACGCGGGTCACGCGTTACCAATCCTGCTTTCTTCAATGTCGGACGGAGGTCCGCATTAAATTCCATCAACGCACGCGTTATGCCGTGGCGAACTGCGCCGGCCTGACCAGCAGCGCCGCCACCATCGACGTTCACCAAAATGTCGAATTTTCCGATCGTGTCGGTCAGCGTCAAAGGCTGACGGATGATCATCTGCAACGCTTCGTTCGGAAAATACGAGACGAATTCGCGTTTGTTAACCACGATGTTGCCCGAACCGGGGCGAAGGTAAACGCGCGCTGTCGAGGTCTTTCTGCGGCCGGTGCCGTAATACTGAATATCTGCCATATCTATTTCGTTTCGATTGCTACTGATTCAGGCTTTTGTGCCGAATGCCGATGATCGGCATCAGCGTAAACTTTTAACTTCTTTGCCATCGCTTTGCCGAGCTTGGTTTTGGGGAGCATGCCCTTAACCGCAAGTTCGATCACGCGTTCTGGCTTTGTTTCGAACATATCCTTAACGCTAACTTCGCGAAGGCCGCCGGGGAACAAAGTGTGACGCCGATACATCTTCTGATCGTTCTTCGAACCCTTGAAGATCGCGTGCCGCGCATTGATCACGACGCAATGGTCGCCCATATCCATAAAAGGCGTCCACGCCGGATTGTTCTTGCCGGAAATGATACGGGCCACCTCAGTCGCCAAACGACCGACCGTTTTGCCTTTGGCATCAACGACAAACCATTTGCGGCCGTCCGCCAGACCTTTTCCGCTAGGAAAATAAGTACTCATAATTGCACACACCTAGAGTGTTTTCCGCCAAAAAGCGAACTGATAGAGTATCGAAGTGACGCGGAGAGGTCAAGCTCCCAGGGGAAATTCGAGCAATGACCGAACATATGAATAAATTGAACAAATCGGCGAATTC
The DNA here is from genome assembly GCA_045807885.1 of Pyrinomonadaceae bacterium. Lineage (GTDB taxonomy): Bacteria > Acidobacteriota > Blastocatellia > Pyrinomonadales > Pyrinomonadaceae > OLB17. Next base: position 2,364 of record JBJMGN010000254.1, read on the forward strand.
CGCTTTATCCGTTAGATCCACGTTCAAATAAGCCTGAATTAGAGGCCATTGTGACGCCGACCATGGTTTTTGCGTCCTCGATCTCGCCGTTTTGGATCATTTCGCGAAGTTTCTCGAATGAATGGCGTTCGACAGTAAGGATTTCATCGGATTCGAGTTTCTGACCCACTTCGGTCAAACCTGTCGCGAGAAATATGTGCATTTTTTCCGTGAGAAAGCCGGGCGAAACAAAGAATTCACAAAGTTTTTCGATCCTTTGGGCAGTGACGCCGATCTCTTCTTCAAGCTCGCGGATGGCACCGGTTCGCGGGTCTTCGCCTTCTTCAAGCGTGCCGGCTGCGATTTCTAGTAAATGTTTACCGGCTGCGTGGCGATACTGCCGCACAAGCGCAACGGTACCGTCGTCGAAAACCGGTACTATGACAGCACTGCCTGGATGAACAACGATCTCGCGCTTATATTCGACATCGCCTTCGCGGATTTCATCGACGCGGATGTCAAAGACTTTGCCTTCGTAGACTGTTTCTGACCCAATTTTTTCAGGTTGCATGGTTCAAGCATAGCGATGGAGTGCCGACGAGTAAAAAGCACTTTGTTTGGCTATGCTCACTTATTCAAATTGCCGAGCTTAATTGAGCGTGTTATTCTCCGCTTTTATTCAACCGAAAATCCATTTGAAGGAGATTTGTTCATGCTTCAACGAATTGTGCGCGTCGCTGCTTTTGCCGCTTCATTGACCGCCCTTTTTTTGATCGGAAACTGCACAAGCAGCGGAAGTAATACGAACAGCTCGAGTAATACCAATGTCACGAGCGGAAATACCAACACACAAGCGCAGAATGCAGCGAGCAGCGAGCAAGAGATCGGTGCACTCCTCGATCAGTATAACGAGGCTCTTCTGAAAAAGGACGCCGCTACTCTCGACCGGATTTGGGCCGACGACCTCAGCTTTGTAAATTTGCGCGGTCAACTTCTGACCAAGAAGGACCGGATCGACAATATTAAAACCGGTGCCACCGCTCTAAAGTCAGCGGACGTTTCGGACCAGAAGGTTCGCATGTATGGCGATACGGCGGTAGCGACGCTGGTTGTAAAAATTGATGGGCAGTACTCCGGCCAGGAAGGCACTGGATCGTTTCGAGTTACTACCGTTTGGGCCAAGCCGAAGGGTATGTGGCAGATGGTGGCCGTACAAATGACGCCGATCGCGAAGTAAAGTTGATGTAAAATCCATTCGATATCGAGGTGCTAAATGAAATCCATATTTGAAAAAGAAACGTGTGACGAGCTTTTCGCTCGCCTTGGAAATGTTTCGCCGGACTGCGAAAGGCAATGGGGCAAGATGACACCGTGTCAGATGATGGAGCACACGGCACGTGTGTTGGAGATGGCAACGAGTGAACAGCAGCCGGTAAAGCAGATCTTCCTCGGGAAGGCTTTGGGCTGGATGTTCAAGAAAAGTTTTCTTGGCGAGAAGCCCTTCGGCAAAAACGCCCCGACAGGCCCGGATTATGTCATCAAGGACGAGCCGGAATTAGAAGCGACCCGCGAACGGCTAAAAGAGCTGATCGCGAAATTTCACGGTCTCGGTTCCGAAGGTCTCGACGGCAATGTTCACCCCTTCTTTGGTGCTCTCACCGGTAAACAATGGGGCGAGACACAGTACAAACACGTCGATCATCACCTGCGACAGTTTGGCGTGTAAGATATAAGAATTGCGAAATTTCTCTAAGGGTTTGTAGTTATAGGCAGGATCGCTGTTACAAGGCGCGCGGCGCGGAAGGAGAGTGAATATGGACATCGGGATCATAGGTTCGGGGAATATAGGCGGGACTTTGGCCCGTCGGTTTAGGGAGCTTGGGCATCAGGTAAAGATCGCCAATTCGCGAGGCCCCGAATCGTTAGCGACGTTTGCTGCCGAAACCGGCGCGTCCGCAGCGACCGTGGAGGAAGCGGCTCAGGCGAAAGATCTGGTCATCGTCACGATTCCAGAGGCGGCGGCGACGGATCTGCCGCCGGGAATACTCGCCAACACGTCCTCTGTAGTTGTAGACACCGGGAACTACTACCCGTCACGCGACGGCCGGATTGCAGAGATAGACGACGGCATGATCGAAAGCGAGTGGGTCGCACAGGTGTTGGGTCATCCTGTGGTGAAGGCGTTCAACAATATTTTCGCCGCACATCTCGGAGCAAAGGGCGTTCCTTCGGGCACTCCGGGGCGAATCGCTCTTCCCGTGGCAGGTGATGATGCTCGATCGAAGGAGCTGGTAATTAGACTGATCGACGATCTTGGCTTCGACGGTGTCGACGCCGG
>JBJMGN010000255.1:0-5821 GCA_045807885.1 Pyrinomonadaceae bacterium
AGCGAACAGACGACCGAACTGGGAAAGCCGGTGGTAAAAACCGGTCCGCCTAGGCTACAATCGATCAAATTTAAAAAACCGGAGGTTTTGTGATGGGAGATGAAGATAAGGCTGTTCTAGCAGGCCGTTTATTGTCGTATCTAAAACGAAAGTTCGGCCATGGCCCGCAGCCAAGCGCCGAAGAAACAAAAGCAGCCATTGTTGCCGTGACGCTGCTTTCTACGGCGTTTCCCACAGAATCGAAGGATCCAATAACGCTGTTTGAAAAGCTCATACAGGTTTCACGCAAGGGCCAAACTGCGATCAATGTTAGCCAACAGTCGGAAATTGATCAGATGCGGTTGCAGATGAATATGCAATACGAGTCGAAGATATACACGATGCTCTCCAATATAATGAAAACGAAACACGACACGGTAAAAAACAGCATCAGCAATATTCGTTAGAGCAGATGGTTACCCTCTTTACCATCGGCCATGGCCGGCATCCTTTCAATTACTTCCTCGAGCAGCTTCGGCAATACGAAATCCAATTTCTCTGCGATGTACGCAGTGTCGCGCGGTCGCGGTGGCCGCAGTTTAATGGTGCGGTGCTGAGAGAATTGTTGAAAGAAAACGGCATTGGCTATGAGCACCTTCCCGAAACCGGCGGGAAGACGCGGCCGAAACCCGAGGATCTCGCTCGCGGCGTCGATCGCATCGTCGAGATAGCCTCCGACATCAACACCGTCATCATGTGCTCCGAATCGCGTCCTCTCTCGCAGCACAAAGTTCCCCGAGCAAACTGTCACCGCGTCGGCATGCTCGCCCCGATGCTCCGCGCCAAAGGCATCGACCGGATAGTTCACATCCTTCCCGATGGAACCGCGATCGAATTCGACGAATCCGCGGTTCCATCGATCTGGTGACCGTCCTAATTAGCTTTTCCATCCGCTTGCGTTGGCTTTCCTTTTTGACCTCGTCCAACCGCGAGACAACAACCTTTACAAAATGGTCTCGATTAGCAGCGTTCACGACTGGCAAGGCTTTTTCGGCATACATCGGCAGTTGGTTCGTGGGACATCGTAGAATTTGCTCAAGCAGCAGCGGAAAAGCCATGTGTGCATAAGATTTCGTTGCAGAAAGGCTTATCAAAATGTTTACAGAATGGTCGCGGGTGATGACCGAGCCTTTATTTGCAGCATTTAGGATCGTAGGCAGAGCTTCGAATATTTCCGCTGGCTTTTCCTTTACGATACAGCCAAGAGCGATCATCGCTCCCCATTGCAGACGGTTATCTTTGCCGTCGAGCAGCTTCAGGAACGCATCCGTATGTCCGGCGATCATTTTTGGGTTCGTGTAACCGACCTCGTAAAGCACTTTAATGCAGTCCGAACGGATTCCCTTATTCTTGTTTTCAAGGTTCGCAACAAGTTCATTGATTCCATCGATCTCGTTGTTTCCAACGATCTTCGCGGCAAGCTGCTGATTAGGCACTTCATCGCGCCGACCCAAAGACGTAGCGAGCTGGGCAATGATGTCGGGCGGCATTTCGCGAGATTATATAAATAATTCCGTCGATCCTTAAACGAAAAGTCAACGTTTCACATATAATATGCTTGATGATTTGTGCAACATCTAATAAAATGCTAATTGGGACCTTTGTATCCGAGGCGGCAATTTGAGAATGATGTCGCTCTCTAAAATGAATCAATTTGATGCAATTTACGGAAATGCCCATTTTTGCGCCACCTTGCGCCACCTCGATCACCGCGCCAGATGGCGCAAACATCGGGGTTTTAGAGCGTGGAACAGTGGGACACCTTGGGACGGTTTGGGAGGAACCCGGAAAAAAGTTGTTTCAGAAACCGCGGAAGTTCAACCCAAATTTTGCTATAACTATTGTAAATGCTAGAGTTCTTTGTCCACTACCCATGAGTGGACAGCCTGTGGACACCCGGTGGACAGGGAGTGGACGAGTTCGAACGGTTCGATTCAAGAATGAAGCCTAAGGTATTGAATCATAAGTCACTTACGTCGATTTGCCGGAGACTTCGTTCCGATCCGCACCTGCGAAATGTCCACGACAGGTATGGGACACCGCCGCTTTGGGACCGAGAGCCGGGATTTGCAACGCTGCTTCAGATCATCCTGGAACAACAGGTATCGCTGGCGTCGGCTAAAGCGTGTTTCGATAAACTGTCGGCACGATTGAAGCAGGTGACGCCGAAGAAACTTTTGACGCTGAGCGATGCCGAGCTAAAGCTGGTCGGATTTTCGAGGCAGAAAACCGCTTACGCCCGGCACCTTGCCGAATCGCTTGTTAACAAAACCGTCGATCTTGACGACCTTAGTAACAAGACGGATGTCGAGGTCAAGGCCGAGCTGATGCAGCTAAAAGGCGTCGGTGAATGGACGAGCGATATTTACCTGCTCATGGCCCTGCTCAGGCCTGACGTGATGCCGAAAGGCGATATCGCCCTTCACACGGCATGGTATAAGCTAACCGGCGAACCGCGGTCGACGCCCGATGAGTTCTTGGCAATAGCCGAAAGATGGCGCCCATTTCGGTCCGTTGCGGCAAGGCTCTTGTGGCATTTTTACTTATGCGAACGCAGTGCGAATCGTCGCAAAACCGCGTAGTTACAGTAGCTTAGCGGCAAACCAATTCGCACGTTTGAATCATCTGTTATTCTGGATGTCTGCTTGAATTTCGTTCTCGAGGAGTTTTTGATGAAAAGAAGGACAATCGCAGCCGTTACGGCGACCATGTTAGTGTTGAGTTTTGTAGTCGCTGTCTTTGCGGCGGTCGATAAAAACCGTCCGGTAAAACCAGCCGTCAAGGCTAAGACTGATCCGCTAATTTCGATGCTGCCGGCATCGGACGCGGTCGTCACCGTCGACGGTAAACGATTCTTTGGTGATGCATTGCCAAAGGTGCTTTCTGCTAATCAAAAGCTTCTCGGCGAAGTTCTCTCCAAACTCAACAACTTGCAGTCCAGGACGGGCGTCGATCTCCGCCGCTTCGATTCTTTCGTTGCCGGCGTGAACATCATTAAAAAAGCTGGGAACGATTTCGATTTCGATCCGGTCGTCATTGCCCGCGGTTCGGTCGATTCTGCTGCTGTGATCGAATCGGTCAAGAAAAATAGTGATATCCGGCATCGTGAAGAGACCGTTGCGGGAAAAACGATCTACATCGTTTCGTCCGAAGACGTTCTTGCCAACCTTAAGCAGAACGTCGATCCGGCCCTCGTCCAAAAGCATGCGGAACGCATCAACGACCTCGCTGTTACGGCGATCGACGGAAATACGCTTGCCATTGGAAGCCTCGTCCGCGTGCGAGAGACGGTCGAACACAAGACATCGGTTAGCCCGGACCTGATCGGATTGCTCGGCAAAAAAGCACCAGCGGTTGCTAATTTCGCAGCTAAAGTTCCCGGCGGGCTAAGTACGCTTTTACCTCTCGATAACGATGAGCTTGGCGCAAACATTGATTCGATCAAGACGATCTACGGAAATGCCGACCTCGCCGGTGGTCAGGCAACTATCAGCGTCACCGGACGTACGTTGCAGGCACAGCAGGCGATCGATCTGAAAGGCACGCTTGAGGGGTTACGAGATCTTGGCAAGGCTTTCCTCGGTGGTTCAAAAGCTGCCGACAAACAGCTTTATGCCCGGTTACTGACGAATGTTCGAATATCTCAAGTGGCGAACGAGTTAAGTCTTGATCTCGCGATTCCGCAGAGCGACCTCGATGCTCTCGTAGCGATCGTCAGTAAGTAAGTCTTGTAAAGCATAAATAAAATGGGCCGTCGGGAAACTGGCGGCTCTTTCTATCTGCGACGGCGGTACCCTGTTTGTTTAGGTCGCGAAAGTTCATCGACGACACGATTCAAGCCGCCGCTTTCATCGAACAATGGATAAAGCTGAAGATTGCTTGATAGGTATGCAGCTCGGAGTTCGACAGGTCGCGAACCAGCCCGATCCACTACGCGGACCTTTGTTCCGCGAACTTCTTCGATCCATTTCGCAAAGACATCCGCCTGCCCGACCGTCGCGGAAAGTAGGAGAATACGTATTCGCGGCGGGGTAAGGATGATGGCTTCTTCCCAAACATGGCCGCGATCGTTATCCGAGAGATAATGCGCTTCGTCGAGAATGACAAAATCAGTGCCGACCGTCTCGCCTGTTCTCAACGAATCAAAAAGCTGGTTTCGGTATATCTCAGTGGTGCCGACGATCAGCGGGGCTTCAGCGTTCTCTTTTCTGTCCCCTGTAAGGATGCCGACATTTTCGGCCCCAAACTCTTTGCTAAATTCGATGTATTTAGAGTTCGTCAGGGCCTTGAGCGGCGTCGTATACCAGATCCGTTTATCCTTGGCGAGCAGGCGGCGGATTTCTTCGCGGGCGATCCAGGTTTTTCCGCTGCCGGTTGGGGCGGTAACGAGAACGTCGTACGTTTCGATCGCTTCGAGCGCTTCGAGCTGAAAACTGTCGGGAACGAACGGCCGCTCGGGCGGAACACCGATGCCGGAAAGCAACGCTTCGACCGCACGCATTTGCGTGGCCGTTTGCCGGGTTTCCGGCGGCTCGGCAGAACTTTCTTGCCGCGGTCTGCGTTTCTTATTTCGATCGTAGGGTCGGCGTCGACGTTGGTCGCCTCGGCCTTGCCCAAAGCTTTTTCGCGGCATATAGGGCGATATTAGCGATTGAATTCACGAAAGTCTAAGGCTTCCAAACGGGCTTTCACGATGTTAGAATGATTATTTGTTTCGCAACTCAGGTGCGGGGCAATGCGTCAAACCTTTTAGCCTGAAATTATTGGCGATAATGAGTTTGGGCGTGATTTATTTTTATGTTCGAGCAGGAATTATATATTGAGCCTTCTTTTGCGAAAACGCAGGAAGGCGACTTATTTCATAACTACGAGATCAGGAATTGGGAACCCGGGCCGCGGATCTACAAGATCCTGGCCGCTTCTGCGATCTTGAACCTTGCTGCGATCGGTTTCATCGCGCAAACGGACCTGCTCACACGTAGAGGATGCGACAGCCCGTGGGCAGGCCGAGTCTGCCAGGTTTTGGACATGGCGTACGTCGGCACAATGCTTTTTGGCACCGAACGAGACTTTGTCGACAAGGAGTACGAAAAGATCGACCTCGGTGATTCCGAGATCACTTTCATCGACGCTAGTAACGTCGAACCGCGATTTAGTTATCCGTCTGACTACGATAAGTACGCAAATCCTGAGAAATATGCGGCGGAACAGGCGGCGGCACAAAATCCAGTCTCGACCTATACCAACAGCTTTCCAAATCCAACAGCGAGTGACCTGGTCACACAGGTGCCTGAATTACCGAAACCAAATAATGATTCGGTAGTTGGAGTGATACCCGATTCGCCGTTTTCGACGAGCGATTCCGCCAACACTCCAATGATCAGAAAGGGAAAAAATGGCCGCCGTCCGAGCGTAAATCGTCCTGCGGCAAATAACACCAATACTGACCAGACAGTTGCTCAAACCGATTCGAATACGAACGCAAATACGAATACAGCGCCGACTTCTGACCCCGTTGCAGCAGTTGAGATCAACAAGCGGGCAATGGCAGACTTGGCCAATTACGTAAACGCACTTCGTGAGAAAAATGAGATCAATTTGGAAACGGAATTTCAAGTTAGTGCGAAAGGAAAGCTGGATAAAGACGGAAAACTTGATCCAAAAACGTTCCGTTTCATAAATGCCGCCACATCGGATCCAAAGATGTTCGACCTCGTTAAGAGTTCGGTCGAGGCTCTCAATGTAGCTGGATATTTAGGTTATCTGCAGACCGTATTAGGCA
>JBJMGN010000256.1:0-3110 GCA_045807885.1 Pyrinomonadaceae bacterium
AACGCGGTTTCGAGCTCGTCGGTGTATCCGGAGAGGCGGTTCGCGATGGTGCTTTCTTGCGCCGAGCTAGTTAGGCCATCGGCGAACGGCATCGCGAACAGGAGGGCGGAAAGTAAGGCCGCGAAAATGAAGCCGCTCAAAAGGCCAGGCAGCATTCCGAGGACCCGATTGATCCTTCGCTTGTGAAACTCATACGGGATCCGCCGCAGTAGAGCCTGCCCCGAAACATGGATCAAAACGCTCGTCAGGATCGCAACGAAAATAAATGCGATCGGATTCCGCCAAGTCTCCGTCCAATCGGTCACGCTGCCCAGCCAGCTCGAGATCGGGCGGTAAAGGAACAATGCCGCCAGCCAACTCCCGATCCACCGCGCTAGGTCGAGCACGCTCAGAATAAATCCCCGCTGCCACGCCATCGCCACGCTGCCGGCAATCACCAAAACCAAAAGAATGTCCACCCAATTGAAAGACATCACAACATTTATGATGCCTAATCAGTAACCGAAGGATTGTCACCTTAAATTCAGAAATACGAGGTCGTGCCAACTTGGCCGCTTCGTATACCGTCAGGCCGGACACCTTGATCATTCTTGTTCCACAAGAACCGCGAAGGGGCCAGCGTTTACCCAATTTTCATTTGCGGTGTCGATATCCAGGCCGGAAGAACGAAATCAGGTGTATATTGAGGAAAATGATTAGAGATTTGAAGATTGCGGTTTTTTTGTTAGCTATCGGCCCTTTTGTCTCAAAGAAGCGGAACGAGAAAAAATGGGGCCGTATTTGGCAAATACTACCTGGAGTACGTATTCCAAATCCCTAACCGCGCCGAAAGCCTTTCAATCACTTGACAATTCCAATAATTAGAATTATTCTAAATCTAACTTGATACGATATGAAAGTATCTGAAATACAAAACTTGGGTCTGACGCGGCAGCGGGAGGTGGTGCTACAGGTGATCAGTGATTCGCACGAGCATCTGACGGCGAATGAGGTTTTTGCTTCGGCTAAAGCGCTTTTGCCGAGCATTAGCTTTGCGACGGTTTACAACTCGCTGCGTTATTTGAAGGATGCCGGGCATATTGCGGAGATACAGTTCGGCAACGGCGCGAGCCGCTTCGACCGGATGACGTCGCGGCACGATCACGCGATCTGCACAGGGTGCGGGAAGCTGGTGGATATCGAGATGGAGCATCCGGAGGAACTGGTGAAACGGGCGGCAAAGATCTCGAAATTCAAACCGGAATCGATTGAGTTTACGCTCCGTGGCAGGTGCCCGGAATGCGTTAAGAAATGAACGCAGGGGTCGCAAATTACGCAGAGAACAATATTTGAAAATCCTCTGCGTTCTCAGCGACCACCGCGTTGAAAAAATCAAACAAGGAGAATAATTACCAATGGCAACTGCAACAGGAACTGCGACCGAAACGGGGCAGGGAACATTTATCGCGAAGGTCGGCAAGCCGGCACCGGATTTTGACATGCCGTCGACCAAGAATTTGGAAACGCTGGCGGAGAACGTGAAGCTTTCGGACTACAAGGGCAAATGGCTGATCCTTTTGTTCTACCCGCTCGATTTCACCTTTGTATGCCCGACGGAACTGATCCATTTTTCGGATCGGCTGGAAGAGATCCAGGGCGTTGGCGCCGAAGTGCTCGGCGTTTCGACGGACTCGGTACATTCGCATCGCGCATGGCTCAAAACGCCGCTGGATAAGAATGGTATTGAGGGCGTGAAATATCCGATCGCATCTGATGTAGGCGGCAAGCTTGCACGCGCCTACAACATCCTGGTCGAAGAGGCGAACATCGCTCTGCGCGGTCTGTTCATCGTCAACCCGGAGGGAATATTGCAGTATTCGGTAGTTCACGATCTGAACATTGGACGCTCGGTCGATGAGACGCTTCGCGTTCTGCAGGGCCTGCAGACGGGCGGCCTGTGCGCGGCGGACTGGAAACCGGGTCAGGAAAACTTGAAGGTGTAATCATTTTCGATTTGCGATTGCCGATTTGCGATCGTGTCGCGGCTACATTGGGCCTGGCCCGATCGCAAGTCGAAAATCGAAATTCGCAAATCATTTTACGGAGTAAGACGATGCCAATGAGAATTGGAGATGCGATGCCGGAGCTCGATGGCGCGACCACGTGGTTTAACGGCTCGCAGGAAGACATACAAAAACATATCAAGGGGAAGCCGACGCTTGTCCATTTCTGGGCCGTGTCATGCGGTATCTGCAAAGACAAAATGCCGCAGCTGCAGGAGCTGATAAAGAAATACGAGCCGCTCGGACTGCACGCGATCGCTGTGCATATGCCGCGTTACGAGGCGGACACAGATCTGGACACGGTGAACCAGGCGATGCAGGACAATCACATCACCGAGCCGACGGCGGTCGATAGCCTGCATAAATTAAAGGACGCTTTTCTAAACGAACAAGGGTGGGTGCCAGTCTATTATCTTTTCGACGCGGAAGGAAAGCTGAAAACGCGTTCGGCGGGAGAATTCGGGATCGGCGTGCTGCAAACCGCGCTTGATAAAATGTTCGCCGCTCAAGCGACTGCGTAATGTCTTAGCAAGAGTGGCGCCTTTAGGCGTTCCGGGGCTAAAACGCCCAAAGGCGCCACTCTTACTAAATATTCCCCGTGAACAATTCCCAAAAGATCGCGCCGATGATGTAGACACTGACGGCTATGGTGGCGATCAGCAGCAAAACGAGAAATCCCATTATCCCGAACACGAACCAGTAATCGCCGCTCGTGCCCGCTTTCCCGGTCGCTCGGCTCCGTATGAGGTCCATGTTCTGCTTGTTCGATTTCCAGAAAAAGTCGAACGCGTCGCCGATGAACGGCACCATCCCGACCACATAATCCAACCCGATATTGAACGCCATCCGCAGCAGCGTGATCTTCGGCACGCCATACCGCACGCCCGCGAGCAGGATGTAAAACGACGGAAACATCGTCAGCGTGTCGCCGACGTTCGGTATCAGGCCGATCAACGCGTCCAGCCCGAAACGCCAGCCGGTCCCCGGAATGCGAAATAGCCCGTCGAGATATCGCGAAAGGTTATCGAGCCCCTCGTCGATCTGCACCTGCTTGCGTTCTAGATCGTT
>JBJMGN010000257.1:0-3951 GCA_045807885.1 Pyrinomonadaceae bacterium
GGGTTTTTCGTACGTGAATCAATTACTGATATATTCGCGTTCGACGATGCGGGATCGATATGGGAACATTACCGCGACCGGAAATAATTCGGTGATCCTGGATATGAATTCCTTCGTCTGGGTGAGCAAGAAAGAATTCCTTGGCGGCGCGAAATTTTCAATGTCCGCAACCCTTCCGATCGCGAGAAACTCTTTGACGAACGAAGCCACCGGGCCCGTCAGCGGAGCAAGCGGCTTTGGCGATTCATATTACCAGCCGTTCATTTTGGGATGGAATAAAGAACGAGTTGCAGTCCGCGCGGTCTATGGATTTCTTGCACCGACCGGAAGATACGAGGCAGGGCGGAATGACAATGTCGGTTCGGGATACTGGACGCATGTTTTTGCCTCGGGACAAACAGTTTATTTGACAAAGAAGAAGGCCACTACCTTTTCTGCATTTCAGATGTATGAGTTTCACACCCGTCAACCCGGTACGAACATACACCCGGGGCAAACGTTCGATCTTGATTTCTCGCTAATGCATGCGATTCCTTTGAAAGGTGACCGCAGTTTTCAGTTTGGCCTGATCGGCTATAACCAATATCAAACGACCGATAAAAAAGGCCCGACGATCACGCCGCAGCTGGCAAAGGATTATTACAAGGTCAATGCTCTTGGCGTTGCAACACAGGTCGCGCTTCCAAAGCAAAGACTCAACTTCGGATTCAAATACTTTAAGGAATTTGCCAACCGGTCGACCTTTCAGGGTTACTCTGTCCAGTTGACCGGAGCATACAAATTCTAATTATGGAAAGCGTCGTAGTGATCGGAGCGGGACCTGCCGGCGTTGTTGCTGCCCTTCGCGCTCAAGACCTCGGGGCTCGTACGACGCTGATCACAGAAGGCGCTTTCGGAGGAATGGCGGCAAATGATGGACCGGTCCCGGTCCGGACGCTTGCGCACGCCGCCCGCCTAATTCGAGATGCACGGCAGCTTCAACGTTACGGAATCGAGACCAGTCAACCATCGCTTAACTACGAGAAACTGTTGAAACGCGTTGCAGAGGTTGTTACGGACGTAAGTAAACATTCAACGTTTCGGCAACAGATCGACGCGGTCGGCGTGATCGTTCATGAAAATGCCGGGATCGCTCGGTTTACAGATCCGCACACGATAGAAACTGAAAGCGGCCTAAAGCTGGAGGCCGATAAAGTGATCGTTTGTACGGGCGGCATCAGTCGCGAGCTTTCCGTTCCAGGAGCTGAGTTTACAAATACGCATAGTGACGCGTGGAGCCTGACATCAGTTCCTCGATCGATGATCGTTATCGGTGCGGGCGCTACGGGTGCGCAGGTCGCATCGATATTCAATGCTTTCGGCTCTGAGATACAGCTCTTTCAGGCTGGGCCTCGCATAATTCCATCTGAGGATGCAGATGTATCGGCAGCAGTCGCTGAAGCGTTTCGCGCTAATGGTATCGTCGTGCGAGAGGGATTCGGTACGATCAAGGCGTTTGAAAAAACGCCCGACGGCGTTCGAATGTGTTTTTCGAAAGACGAGAGGGCGGAGAGTGTTGAGGCCTCACTCGTCGTGGTCGCGATCGGTTGGGCAGCGAATACCAGGGAATTAGGTCTTGAAAAGGCTGGGGTCGATCTCAATTCCCGCGGATTCATTGAAGCGAATCAGTATCTGCAAACTTCAGCAGAACATATTTTTGCAGCTGGGGATGTGAACGGAAGAATGATGTTGGTTCCGCAGGCAATCCAGGAGGGGTTTGTGGCCGCCACAAATGCGGTCAACGGACTTCATACAACGATTCCCGATCAGGCTGCGCCGCTTGGTAGTTTTACCGACCCTGAATATTCGCAGGTCGGTTTGACGGAGGCAAAGGCTCGCGAAACGTTCGATGTCACCGTTGCACGCGTTAATTTCGATTCCACCACCCGTACTATTATTGACGGGAGAACGACCGGATTCTGCAAGTTAATAGTTGATAGTAGATCCGGTTTGATGCTGGGCTGTCACGTCGTTGGCGAACGTGCTGTGGAGTTGTCCCAGGTAGCCGCAGTCGCGATGACAGCAAAAATGACGGTTGACCAACTTGCTTACATTCCTCTTTCATTTCCTACCTACGCCGGTGTCCTGGTTAGGGCAGCGGCGATGGCGGCTCGCGAGCGAAACTCGTCTTCGGGTGCGGCGGGATTCGAAGCAATCTCAAGCTCCAGATAACTCTTCGTGCGCGGAAACTCCTACACAAGAGTTCTTTTCCTGATTTAAGAAAAGAAGAGGTGTGGGAGTCTGAATCAGGCTTGTCCGCCCCAGATCGCGATCGGACTTTTCAACACTAGTATTGATATTCAGGTGACGAACAGCACGGCGAAATAAAAGTTTGGCCGAGTCGTACTTCTTTCAGGGCAACAGTGAGCTCCTTTGCAAGCTTTCGTTTGGCGACATATCCTGAGGCGCCGATTTCCATAGCTCGTCGAACGAACTCGGGATCTTCATGAACGGTCAAAAATACGATCCGCATATCGAGGTCCAATGTGCGTATTTCTTCAGCAGCCTCAATTCCGGACTTGCCCGGCATTGAAATATCGAAGACTCCGATATCTGGGCGCAGTCGTTTCGCAAGATCGATAATTTCGTTGCCATTGTCGGCAACCCCTACGATCTCAAATCCTAGTCCGAGCAACTGAACTACAATGTCTCGGATTGCTTTATTGTCGTCTGCGATAATTACACGCGGGCGGATTGGGGGTTTTTGGGGGATATGCGTCATTTCCGTGCCTTAAAGTCGCTGCGATCAACAGTGTAGGAGTGGAAAGGCGCTGTTACTAGGTCGGAATGATATTAGTCCGAACAGGGGTTTACGATAGCTGTTAAAACTAACAGGTTTTTGAACTTTTTTTAGATCAAATCTCGGCACTTTTCGCCAGGGGATCGGCGGTTGGAAGGGATTCACGAGCGAAGTTGATCAATTCGGCATTTGACGTAATACGATGCTGCTCCATGATCGAATATTTGTGAAACGCGACCGTTCGAACAGTGATATTCATTGTCGACGCGATCTGTTTCATGCCTAAGCCCTCTAAATACAATTGAAGGAACTCTTTTTGCCGGTCGGTCAGAGTCCGCGGCTTTTTCATTTTTTTGAAACCCTGAACGAACGAACCAACCATGCCTTCGGTCAGCTTGGGCGAAGCGTAATAGCCTCCGCGTACGACCTCGCGTAATGCTTCGATCAGGTCTTTTGCCGCAGCACTTTTCAGGACATACCCTGAGGCTCCAAGTTGAAACGCTTCCGCGGCCTGTTCCCGATCGCGATACATCGTTAAGAAGATCAGCTTGGTTTTGGGCACCAATTTTTTCACGTGCCTCGCCAAGGCAAAGCCGTTCATATTAGGCATGCCGACGTCCAGGATAGCTACATCAGGGCGCAATTTTTCCACATTTTTGAGGAACGTGGCTGGATCGTCGAATGTGCCTATTACTTCGAACTCGGTTTCGACTATTTTTCCAATAGCTTCGACGACAATGCGCTGATCATCTACTAACGCTATTCGGGTTTTCCCCATTTTCACTTACCGCCCCTAGAAGATTGGGAAGAGATGAATTTGTTACGAACCTTACTTAAACACGTTTTACAATAATAGGCAATAAATAAACCGTCGCCGGTGCCCAAAGACCGTTGGTTTCGTTCGTAAACACTGGAAATGTCGGCGAGTGTAAGATCAGTTCTCCAAAAGCCTATTAGCGAGATTCCGAGCTTGCACGCGTATCTCGGGAATGGCGGTAGATTCCCATAAGGTGCCCTTTAGAGCGGTTCCAAGAGTGAATAAAAGCGGTGACGGTTGGCCTTCGGCATCTATGATAGTGCCATCAGGAAAGGCATCGAGACCGAAATTAAGTGGGTCGGAACGGACCGCGCCATTGGCAAAAAGGTCGCGCACCAGCGGGGAATCGAGCTTT
>JBJMGN010000258.1:0-7624 GCA_045807885.1 Pyrinomonadaceae bacterium
TGAGCATGAAATTGAATATCTCAAAAACGCTGTGCCGATCGCGAGGGCTAGGGATATGTATTCTCCTTATAGCTCTATTTGCAATTCCCACTACCGCGCAAATCACCACCGCTACGATCGTTGGAACGATCTCAGATCCGGGCGGCGCACAGGTGCCCGCCGCAAGTGTTACTGCACGGAACGTTGATACCGGACTTAAACGGACCGTTGTCTCAAGCGACGATGGCGATTACCGAATTGAGTTTCTTCCGGTAGGAAACTATGTGTTGGAGGTTACCGCAGCATCCGGATTCAAGAAGGCGTACAGAGACGGTATTGTTCTGCGTGTGAACGATACCGCCCGAATTGATGTCGCTCTCGAGGTTGGAAATGTTGCGGAAGTGGTTACCGTCTCAACTGCACCGCCTGAAATAAACACCAGCACGCCCGAACTCGGACGCACCGTCCAGTCGCACGAGATCGAGAATCTTCCTCTTGTCGAGCGTAATGTTTATACGCTCCTGGATCTGACGCCTGGAGTGCAGTCCAACAATAACGGCGTTGCATCAGCTTCCACCGGTACGAGTACGTTTATCCTTGGCTATCCGGAACAGCGAACACTGATCAATGGCGGAACCGACGGCGGCACAGGCTCGGTGAATTATTACCTCGATGGCGGCATTAACATGACCAACCTTCGAAATACCGGCAATATCCTGCCAAACCCTGACGCTATCCAGGAGTTCAAAGTTCAGACCAACGCCTACAATGCAGAATATGGCCGTTTTGCGAGTGGCATCATCAACGTGATCACCAAAAACGGAACCAACAAGTTTCACGGTTCGCTTTTTGAGTTCGTCCGCAACACCGTGTTCAATGCAAACGATTACGGATCGACGTTGGCAAGGGCGCCTTATCATCGAAACCAGTTTGGCGGCACAATCGGCGGGCCGATCAAGCAGGACAAAGCCTTCTTTTTCTTCTCATATGCCGGACTACGCCAGGCAACGAGCACATTTCTGAGCGGCGCCCGCGTTCCCACGGCGCTAGAGCGCGTAGGCAACTTTACGGCGTCGGCAACCAAACCAACCGATCCCGCCACGAATTCACCTTTTGTGTGCAATGGGGTGACTCATGTGATCTGTCCGAACCGAGTCGATCCGGTCGCGAGAAATATCATCGATAACTTCATCCCGTTACCAAACTCCACGCTTCCTAATGGGAACCCCGGCTGGCAGGGCTATATTTCGACTCCGTACAATTTCGACGAATATCTCGGAAAGGTCGACTACCAGCTTAATGACGCTCACCGCTTGAGCTTTAGTTACTTTAATACCGGCGGAACCAGTACGACGAGAGGTGGTAACGGAAACCTACCATGGAGCTTTCAGGATTCCACGTGGCGGCAGCATAGCATCAATGCCAGCGATGTCTGGATCATTAGCGGGGAAAAGATCAATCAGGTATGGCTGACATTCTCAAAGAATTTTGGCGGCCGTATAAACACTCCCGGAACCTCACTAACCGACCTCGGTTCCTTATTTACTATCCAGGGAGCGCCGAATTTGCCGCAAATTACGGTCAATGGTTATTTTACCCTGGGACAACAGATCGGCGGACCCACGGCCGGTACTAATTTCTACGCGATACGTGACACTTTCAGTTGGATCAAGGGACGGCACTCCCTCAAATTCGGCGGTGAGTTCTCGCTCAATAAAGACATCCAGGACACCCTGCTTAACAACTATGGAGTTTTCACATTCAATGCAAATTCAACGCAAAGAATTGCTGTGCCAAATGGCACCCCGCCTGTGACAGCGGCTGTTGGAAACGCTTTTGCCGATTTTCTAATCGGGATTCCCAGCGCGGTGTCCCAGGATGCACCAGTCACCGGTTATACCAATACATGGTACGCGGCGCTTTTCGTGCAGGACGATTTCCGTGTTAACCCGCGACTAACGTTGAATTTAGGTTTACGCTGGGATGTACAGACCGCGCCGACGGACCCTCTCGACCGCGTAGTCAATTATGTTCCCGGGCTGAGATCTACGGTTATCCCGACTGCGCCGATTGGTGCTCAGTTCTTCGGCGATCCCGGCGTAGAACGCGGAGGCATTCCCACGAGTTTTAACCACTTTTCTCCTCGCATTGGTTTTGCATGGGACATATTCGGTGATGGAAAGACGTCACTGCGCGGCGCATTCGGCATTTTTTACGGCAGCATCTCAGGCAACGAGTGGAACACCATGACCAATTTTCAGCCATTTTCCACTCGGCTCACGTTCCCCAACATTAATCAACGCACGAACGCGCAAGGCGTGCCCCTGGGAGCTACACTCGTTAACCCATATAACGCGTTTCCCGGTGGGAACCCTTTTCCCTACCACGGAACATTCACCGCGGGCGGAAGCCTTTTCCCTGTAGCAACGGATTTCGCATGGCCGCGCACTTATCAGATGAACCTTTCCATACAGCGTCAGCTCACGAAGGATTTAGTCGTCGGAGCAGCATATGTCGGAACGGAAAGCCGAAACCTGCCGTTTGCTCGCGACGTCAATTATCCTGTTCTGACGCCGACTGCTACGACCGGCAACATTCTCGCGCGGCGGCCAAACCCGGCATTCGGCTCGGTCCTGTTGCTTCAGTCTGACCAGAGTGCTAATTACCACGGCTTGCAACTGACGACTGCAATGCGCATGAGCCACCATATTTCGTTTAATGCTTTTTACACCTTTAGCAAGACCCTTAGTAGTGTGCAGCTCTACAACAGCACGACTCAAGGGCAGGCTCAAAACTTCAGCAATCTTGCGGAAGACAAGGGTGCAGGCGATACGGACCAGCGACATGTTTTCAGCGCGAGCTTCAACTTCAGGCCTGATTACTACAAAGGCGAAAACCGAGTCGCGCGAGCGCTTTTGATCGGTTGGAGCATCTCCCCGATCATCAAGATTCGAAGCGGGCTTCCTTTCACTGTCACAAACGGGGCCGACGCGAACCTGGATGGAGTGGGCACTGACCGTGCGCAGTTAATAGGCGATCCGCATATCGATAATCCAACTGCCGCGATGTGGTTCAATCCCGCGGCCTTTGCTCGCAATCCTGTTGTAACGGGAGTTGCCAAAGACGGCAATTCGGCCCGCAATCTTCTTTATGGACCGAGTTATCACGGTTTCGACCTTGCGATTTCCCGCGAAATTCGTTTCAGCGAACGATACAAGATCAACCTTCGCGTCGAGGGCACTAATGTTTTCAACACTGTGAATCTCGGCCAACCCGGTTCGACTGCGGGGACGACCACTCTCGGCGTGATAACCAGTGCGGGTGCGATGCGCAAACTGCAGTTCGGTGCGCGCTTCATTTTCTGATCGTACGAAGAAGGACCAGATCCTGACGAAAAGTAGAGTTCGATCGAGTCATAGAAAATTCGTTCGAACTCTACTTCGACCCTTTTAAGAAGTAATGGCGTTTTCCAAAAAATCTTCACTAACTTGCTTTCTCGTAATGGCTGCCACTATTGCGGGGAGTGTTTCCGCCGCGGTGGGTACCGCTCAGGAGGATCAAAAGAAGGCGATCGCTACCGCAGCTTTAAGATCCGAGGTTAGAGATTTTTTCGAAAAAGAAGTGGCGTCCCATTTTGGTGCGATAAAGTCGCTCGATCCGCCGCCGGATAGAGTGAACGGGTCGATCACGACGGGTGAATACACGTGGGGCAGCTTTATGCGGGTTGTCGCAGCACAAAGCGATATCGGCGGAAGCAGGATAATTGCAGGAAAAGATACGGCCCGGTCGATCGCAGAAATGGGCCTTTATGAGGCGCGAAAAGGCGGAAAGGCTTTTTCGCAGCTCTATGCTGCGCAAGCATTGCGGCATTTTGGGTCCGACTTAAATAAGAACGCAGTTTGGCTAAGCATGAACGATGCGGAGCGGAAAGCGTGGGCCTCGCTTTTAGACGCGACGCGGATTTACGACCCAAAGACACGCGAGGTTATAAACCTTCCAGAAAATTACTTGGGTGTGGCGGCACGAATCGCGGCTTACGCTTACGAATTTGGCGTGATGAAGGACCGAACTTTTCTCGATTCGCTGATCGAGCGTGCGGCGCTTCAGTTCACTAGTGGAGCTCTATATGCCGATGACGATCTGCCGAACGGCCGGTACGATCGCTATTCAAATGAGTATCTTCGTTTTTGCTGGAAGGCCGCTGAGGTGGTCGGCCGTAAGGACATTCTCGAAAAATTGAAGCCTTCGATGAAGGCGCAAATGAAGTTGTGGTGGGACCTCGTCTCGGACAAGGGTTATGGCTACAACTGGGGCCGGAGCCAGGGCCTTGTCAGCTATCTCGACACGCTCGAGATAGCTGCATTTCTTGGTGAGAATCCGGAATTTCGCCCGGCACCGATCACCGATATCGCAAGTCTTTACAATCTCGCATGGCGATGGATTCGCAGCGGCTACGTCGATGATCGCCATACCTTCAATCTGTTTGCATACGGGCGCGGGAACTATTCATATATCAGTCCTCAGCGTGAGTTTCAGCAGATCGCAACGAGCTTCGCGAAAATTATTGTCGCGCACGATAGTTTTATGAGAACGCTCGAAAATGAACACGTTGCGGAAATTCCAATAAAGCCGAATCTCGAGAATGTCGCCCGTTTTGAATATTTCAGTGCGGCAAAGGACCGGCCCGAGGGGGTTTGGCTTGTGCGACAGGGAAATCTCAGGTTTGCACTTCCGTTAACCGTCGGAACCAAGCCTGGTATGTCCGATTACCTTGCCGCTCCATTCGGGCTCGCAGGCTTTGCGAATCCAGTCGAGCAGGTTTATCCCGCACTGGTCCCTTTCCTTGAAATGGAAGACGGAAAGACCTATGCGGCGTCCGAAGGCTCCTCGCTTATCGAGCCAGCTCGCGACGGACAATCGCTTCGAGTGATATGGAATAAATGGGGACGGATCGGATCAAAATCAGGCGAGAGATTCGATACCGGAATAACGAGCGAAGTAAATTGGCACATCGTCGGGGACAAATTGGAAAGGACCGAAACACTTACTGCGAACCGCGATCTTAAAGTAAGACGTTGGTGGGTGGCGGTGCCAACGACCGCCGAGTGGTCACGAATTGAAATGTCCGGCGATAAACGGACTGACGTCTTCGATGGCGTGGACGGCATACTGAAAGTAACAGCAAACGCTGATTGGCCGATTGCCGCGTCGCTCGAAGCATCAGGCGACAGCAAACTCAGCAAGGGTGTTTTAGAAGCGATTCCACTACATTTGGTGTATTCGGCAGACAATCTTGAATTGAAAAAAAACAAGAAGTCGACCTGGAAACTTATTCTCGAGGTCTCGAAAAGGAACTAACCAGCCAAGGGCAATTATGATTCGTGAAATTGAAAAAATCGACGCACTGGTCACTAACTGGAACTCTGTTGCCGTTGAACAGATCTCAGAAGGCATCCAGCGCCAGATGGTTATCGGTCGAAACATTATGATCTGCCGGTTCAGATTCGACCCGTTCGTCGTCACGCCCGCTCACCGGCATCCTCACGAACAAATGACCCTTGTTATGCAAGGCAAAGTGAAATTCATTATTGAGGACTACGTGCGTGTCGTTTCGGCAGGCGACGTTTTGCATTTTCCGTCGAATCACTGGCACGGTGCGACGATGCTTGACGAGGAAGTGGTTTTGATCGACGTCTTTTCACCGATCCGCGAAGATTTCCTGGCGAGCCCAGTGATCTGATGAACAGTTCTCGAAATTTCCTGATCTTCATTTCGCTCGCGGCTATTTGGTCTGTCTCCGGGACGACAGTGGTCGCGCAAAAATCCGCCGAGCCGCGCGTGTTCCTTCTCGATCTGAAATCGGCGGACTGGAAGACGAAGTCTGCGGATCCGGCAGTCGTAAAGGCCGACCATGAAGCGCAAAGCGCGTTGAAAACTAAAGTCCTGTCGATCGTTTCCCGGCAGTCAACTCCACCGAGCGGCGATAAGCACGATTATATGAGTCAGGCCCCGTATTTTTGGCGAAATCCAGATACGGCAAGCGGGTTCCCGTATATCAAGCGTGACGGCGAACGCAATCCTGAGATCGAACAGTATCCGGATCATGGTCTGATGGACAATATGATCAAGACCGTCGAACGGCTTTCGCTCGGGTTTTTCGTGACCCGCAAAGAAGAGTACGCCGTTCGCGCGGGCGAAATTCTTCGGATGTGGTTTCTCGACCCGGCCACGAAAATGAACCCAAATCTGGAATTCGCTCAGTCAATTCCTGGCCAGAACTCTGGACGAAACTTTGGGATAATCGAAAGTCGCGGGCTAGTCCGTGTAGTTGATTCTGTCGGTCTGCTTTCGGGTTCGCCATCATGGACAAAAGCTGATCAGGCCGGAGTCGAGGCTTGGTTTGCCAAGTTTTTAACTTGGTTGACTGTCAGCAAAAACGGCAAAGAAGAGGGCGAGGCAAAAAACAATCACGGAACGCATTATGACGTTCAAATAGCCTCTTTCGCGCTTTTTGTCGGGAATAAGGCTCTGGCGAAAAAAGTCCTGGAAGAAGCGAAACTGAAACGAATTGCAAAACAGATCGAACCGGATGGACGTCAACCGCTCGAGCTGGCGCGAACAAAGTCGTGGGACTATAGCACGATGAATCTTGACGGGATGGTTTCGCTCGCCCGCCTGGGTGAACATGTCGGCGTCGATCTCTGGGGTTTTCAAACGCCGGACGGACGCAGTATTCGCAAGGCGATCTTATTTTTAGAACCATTTGCACGCGACGGAAGACTTTGGACATACAAGCAGATCGCGCCCATACAGCCGGAGAAATTCTACGCCGCTGCTCGAAAGGCAGGCGGTCATTACAAAGATGACGAGTTTCAGAAGATGCTGGCCTCGTTTCCGAAAGCTCCCGAAAATGACCGGTCGCGGCTGTCGGGTAATTGATCTAATCAGACGCGGGTTCTACCAGATAGAGGTCGCGGCCCGCACGTTCAACGACCAGTGTGTTGGGATCGTTTTGGTAATCTGCAATATCGAACGAACGGTAATCGAGATATTCCAGGTTCACTCGCTGGCACGTTTCAGCATCGACCTGTGAGGCAAGTTTGATCCGGTATTTCGCAACAAATTCGCCATTTTCGCTGGTTCGACCTGCGTATGACACGTGGGCAAGGTGAGCGGCAACGCAAAGATTCGCCTGAAGCTCGCCGGAATTTGCGACCAGATCTTTGATCTTTTCGATAGGTGCGTAACCGCCGAATCGCTCGATGTCCGGGCCGTGCGTTGCGGAGATGCAGCGAAGCCGAGGCGCGTAAATTATCAGTTCGCCGCCAGCTTCGATCACAGCACCGAGCCGATAGCTGGCCTTGCCGCCGAGCCAGAGGTCTTCGTAATGTTCATCGAGCAAGGCGACTACGCGTTGATATTTTCGGCCGGTGTATTTGATATGAACGAGACGGCTGATCTCAGCAGCCCTACGCAGAGACGAGCGAAATTCGCCAGCGAATAAAGCGTGCGTTCGAAGTAGGTCGTTTTCCGTTCGACTTACGACAGACGTGAACGCGGTCACTTTGGCAGAAATATGATCGGCTGCCGCTTCGATAAGGTGACGTGTTGGGGTTTCGATACGGCCAATGATCTTTTCGATAGT
>JBJMGN010000259.1:0-4150 GCA_045807885.1 Pyrinomonadaceae bacterium
CTCTAAAAAAACGAGGCGCTGTGGTCGAATATAAACTTTATGACGACGAAGGCCACGGTATTTCGAAATTGAAAAATCGTCTAGACCTTTACCCGCGTGTCGCCGATTTTCTTGATAAATATATGAAGTAACGACGTAGGAATTCTCCAAAAAAAATGGGCGGCCGGTTATTTCAACCGCCGCCCGTTATTCATTTGCGACACCAAGGAATTGTGGATAAAAAGAGGTACGTAAAACTGCAGAAATTATGAAGGAATAATGAGGTTAACTGCCTCGGTCTCGCTTCTTGTCAAAACATCTGAAGCGAGAATATTCCTGTTGCTTTTCTGACGCACCGCCCATTCGGGTAGCTTTAACAAATAATTTAGAGTAACTCGATCACTCGGCCAGTGCTGTCTGACTCACGAGCTGCATCGAGCACCTTTTGGATCGCGACTCCATCCGCGAATGTGGCTGCATTTTCGATTTCGGTCCTTCCGTCGCGAATCGCCTCGACGATAACCGGCGCAAAGAACCAAAACGCCCGCGCAAAACCCGGATCAAGAACGCCTGGAATTGCCGGCCCGAGGTCTGCCTCGATCGACGTCCAATCTTCCTCCCCTCGTTTCGCAATAAATGATCTGCCGTCGTGCTCAACGCGGATCACGCCCTTCTCCCCGCAAAACTCCATTCGATGTGCGTATTTTGGGCCCTCCGCCATCGATACCGATACCAGTCCTGTCGCATCGTCTGTACATTCCCCATCAGCGAAGCGAAGCAGCATATTTGCCTGGTCGTCGCTCGTTACTTCCCGCATCCCGCCGGCATTATCGCGACGTTTTTTGACATTGGTGTGTAGCTGGCAAAAAACGCTCGAAATCGGACTCTCAAGGAACCAGTTCAACGAGTCGACGATGTGCGAATTGATCGCTCCAAGTGCGCCACCGCCCGAATTGACGTCCGACCACCAGTTCCATGGAAGCTCCGGATCGCCTCGGAACGGAGCCTGGAATAACGTTTTAACGTGCCGGACCTTTCCAATTGCGCCGCTATGAAGCTTTTGCTTCGCGGTAAGCCGGCCAGGCTGAAAGCGAAGCTCATGGTCGATGAGTGCTAAGACATCTACTTTGCCTGCGGCAGCTAACATCTCCTCGGCCTCAGCAAGATTCATCGCCGTAGGCTTTTCACAAAGAACGTGCTTACTAAGTTTTAAAGCCTCGAGCGTCATTTCAAGATGCATGTTCGGCGGCGTGGTAATACATACAAGGTCTACGTCGTTCCGAGAGACTGTTTGTCGCCAATCATCGGTAAAATGAGCGATACCGAAGTCCTCCGCTGACGACCGGGCGTTTTCCAGAGAGCCGCTCGCTACCGAAACGACAGCGGCATTTTCGCATGCCAAAAACGCCGGTATCTGCACACGACGCGCAAATCCCGTTCCGATGATTCCTATACCAACTTGCTCGGACATATCTCGAAACTACAAAATTGCTTCTTAAAAAACAAAAAACGCCGAACTTTAAATTCGGCGTTCCTTTTTTGCAATTATCGTTCGATCAATCGATTCCCATCTCAAGGCTCGGAGCTGTTGACTTCGGCCTGGCAACGCCGAATCTCAAAAACTCTTCCAGCAGCTGTTTGCTTCGTCCCTGAATTTCAACGATCTCGGCTCCAACAAAATACTTTTCGTTCGACAAATGAATACCTATCCGGTTATACCGCCGACCGATCGCTTTGAATTTGATCTTACCTGCCGGCAGATCGAGCTCGACGATCAAAGTGCGGTCCTGACCAACCAGATAAAACTCTTTCACGCGGATCGAGGAAACGATGAAGCCGATGCCGGCCTTGCTGATATCTACGGCCTCGCCGCTGATCGCAATGCCTTCGAGCGTAGTATGCAGATTGCCGGTCGTTCTAACTGATTCGAATGAGACCCTGATAGGCGCGTCGCATTTTTTGCGGATATTGTGCGAATTCCGCTCGAACATAGCTGACAGTTTTGTAACGAGCTCGCGTATCATGCGTGCCTCAAAGTCCCCTTAAGTTACCTGAATTCGATCATCTGACGCTTTTTTTGCAGTGAAGTCAAGCGACGTCTTGCAAAGTTAACAGGCTATTTACTTGTCGAACGGCTTGCCGCCGTTGTCACCGCTTTTTACGCCCGGCTTGCCATCTTTGTTCGATTCGAGCCGATACGAAGTCTTGCCGCTCTTTCCGTAAACCGCAGGAGTGGCGAAAGCAGTGTATTGTTTCCGGTCGCCGGCGACCTTCATTTGATAGTTGTAGCCTGTTGATTCTGATGATGTGATGTCCGAAGGCAAAAGGCCCTGACCGATCAGCGTTGGAAAGTCGGCGTATTCGCCCTTGTTCTGGAGCGAATAGACCATCTCGGCTTTTGCGATGCGGTCAAGCATTGTTTTTGCTTCGGATTCGTGGGTCTCGATTCGAAGATTGTGGAAATAGTTCTTGCCCTCTTTCTGTATGATCTTTTCGGTAGCTTCGTCTGCCGACAAGATTACCCAATTATCGCCTTGGCGGCGAAGTCGAATCTGCTGCAGCGACAGTTTATCGTCATCGTCCGGAAGTTTCGCCGTTACCGTTGCCGTATCGCCGCTTACTATCTCTCCATTGATCTCGATGTCAGCCGGAACAACACGAGCGACGGCATCAAAATCAACGGCGTATTCCTTAAGCTCGTCATCGGTCAATCCCTCGATAGCCGGCCTCAGGTTGGTCAAAAAAATAGCTTCGCGGATCTTTCTTTCGCGGAGCTTTGCGTAAAACGCTCGAACTGTTTCAGATGGGGAACCTTGGGCGATCTCGATCGTCGCACCCTTTGTAGCTGACGAAGTTTCAGTTTTAGACGCTTGCTCTTTTGAATCGGCCGGAACCTCTGCTTTCTTTGCCTCGACGGAACATCCTAAAAATGCCCAACAGAGAACGAATACGAAACTGTATAAAAAACCAGAGGGGTTTGAATTCACTTGTGATCGGCTCCCAAAAATTGGCGATTAATGATCGAAAACCAGGACGGTTAATGCGTGCCGTAAGAAAGGAGAAGACACGCCAAATAACAGTATAGCGTGTCTTCGACAAAAATGTAAGAAAAAGTTTTCGGTGCGTTAAAAGCCGTTTGTCACGCTACTCGACTGCCCCGTTATTTCCCCCTTTGAGCCAGATCTCACGGCCAACGAGATAAAGTACGACAGCAAGCCCGATAAACGGTATCAACGCAAGCGCGTCCTCCATCGGTCCTTTAAAGAACGGATTACTATCGGAAGCCCAGTCCTCGAAACCCACCTGAAGCGACCTGAGCCACGGCACCACTGCAAAGACGGCGATCAAAATACCCGCTATCGCGCCGCCCGCAATATAGCCGGAGGCAAGCAGAACGCCGTTCGACTTATCGGTTTCAGCAATTATCTGCTCTTCGGTCAGATTCTTAGCTGCGAGTTTTCGTTTCAAGTACTTATCAACCGCATAACGGACAATGCCGCCTGCAAAGATCGGAGCCGAGGTTGAGATCGGAAGGTAAATTCCGACCGCGAATGCGAGAGACGGCACGCCGGAAACTTCGAGCACGACTGCCAGCATCGCGCCCAAAATGACCAGGCCCCACGGCAGGTTCTGGCCGAGCACGCCCTTGATGATGTAACTCATCAACGTCGCTTTCGGAGCGTCGTACCGTTCCAGGTCCCGGCCCTCGTCGTCTTTCTTGATCACGCCATTAATACCGGGATCGACGAAATAGATCGGCCTGCCCGTCTGGTCAACGAGGTATTTACCTACTTGGCCTGCCGAGGGATCCGTGTTTTGCCAGACGAGATAAGTATTAGTGTCCACGCCTTCAAATTTGCCTTTGGCCTGTTCGGTTTTGACCTGGCCGTTCTCATGGAAAAACTTATCTTGTGTGACCGTCGCTCTGCCTTCAACCGATGCCGGATCTACTTTTTGATAGTAAGTTCGCGAGCTGTTAAGGAAGATAAGAAGCGAACCAAGCACAAGCGCCGAGGCTAGCGCCCCGACCAAGATGGCTATCTGCTGATTCCGCGGCGTCGCGCCGACCCAGAAACCGGTTTTCAAGTCCTGCGAAGTTGTGCCCCCGGTGGAGGCAGCGATCCAGACGATCCCGCCGATCGACAAAGCAGTAACGAAATACGGATCAGCC
>JBJMGN010000260.1:0-9862 GCA_045807885.1 Pyrinomonadaceae bacterium
CCGTCCTTCAAAAGGTAAAGCACCGCAACCGCAAAACAGACCAATGCGATACCGTAACTCATACTAGCGATGCCGACGTGGATCGGCCGCCAGTACGAATCGAGAACAGGTGGCAAATCGATGAACTCGCTGCCGATAAATCGCGCTAACGTAAGAATTATCGCAGCCAGTGGCAGCGAAAGCGCAGCGATAATTCGAAATTGTGGTCGGCGAATAACAAGTAGTGTCGTCACGCCCGCACCGAACGCGAATGCGAGGCTTAGATCATAAAGGTTTGCGAAAGGCACATACCGGAAAACCCATGGCATATCGGCAGCGCTATTTCCCTGCGACGTGAAGATAGAAAACTCGCGGTCATATGCAGCGACCCAACGTAGAAGCCAGCTTGATAGGTTGAAAAAGACTCCCAACGTGGCCGTGATCATTCCCAACCGCTTTGCGAATGGAAACGGCGCATAGAGATCCGTAAGATAAAAAACCGCCGCGATCAGGTAACAGGCCAGTGCAAGCATCATTGCCGCACCGTCGGAAATGAATTGATTGCCTCCGAAATTCAAACGGGCAAAAAGCAAAAGTAATGAACCGCCGATGGCCAGCACAAATGGCGTAAACGACAGCCATGGTGAATATGCCATGGCGGCATTTTCGGCCGTGGTCGGTATCATTGCAGGCTGTTTGAGAACTTGTTCACTCATTTCGCTTTTTCCTCCGGCCCACTGTTAGTTAATTTACTAACCAGCCTGCCCAATTTGTCTTCGAAACTGTTCCAATTGCGGTTCGTCGAACCGCCTATATTGACGCCGCACTTATTGTCGAAATTTACGTCGACTACGACCCAAACGCGCTGGTGCGAGAAAAAGAACACCCCGACCAGAGTAATGAACAACAGGACGAATCCAACATAGACGACATTCGCGCCCGGATCACGCTGCACCGATAAAATATGCTGGTCGGAAACCTTTTCAAAATCGACCAATTGGTATGTATAGCCCGCCACAGGTTTCTTTGCGACCGGCATCGACGCCATCTGCGGTCCAAACGCATATGCTGCCTGCGGTGCTGCGTTCGCCGGCGTCACACGTAATACGGCGGCCGGATTCGGATAAGCGCTTGTGTCCTCGTTCGTGTCTTCCGGGCCGATGCGAAAGTTACCTCGAAATTCCGCAAAGTCGATCTTTGTTCCGTCTGCCAAAGCCGCCGTTCCGTTTCGCGGAATAACTACGTCCTGTTTCTCGCCCGATCCGTTCGTCAATCGAACGGTAATATTCCGTGCTCGTCCGATCGGCATAAAGCTCGCCTGGAAAAAACGATAGCCGCGATAGTCGAACGGGTGGTTCATTTGAGCCGTTGCCTTATGCTCGCCTGTGTCGTCCTTGATCGTAAATCGTGTTATCCAGTCGATCGTGTTGCTTGCTAATATCGGGCCGTCTTTCTTGATCAGCTTTTGCTCGATGTCGTCGAACGAGATCTCGAACGGCAGCTTCATCGTGATCTCATTTACACGATCGAGATCGACAACGGTCTCAAAGATCCGGTCCGTGCTCTTGCCCGGTGCCAGCGGCAATTGTCCGGTCGATCCCAACTGCGCAGTCAAAAAACCGCCGAGGAATATCGTGAGCAAGCCTACGTGGACCGCGTACGCTCCGAACCGGTTCCACCTGCCGCGCTCCGAGAACAGAAACACTCTGTCGTCCTTTACCGTTTTTACGACTTTTCGCCAACCGGAAGCTTTTAATTCCGATTCGATCTGATCCAAAATAAGATCGGGGTTTCCACTTAGCGTAACCGTTGCCGAACCGCGTTGATCTTTCAGCCACCGGATCGGCACGGTCGGATTGGGCCGTGCGACAATGGCCCAGGTCTTCGGAAAGCGGTCGATCGAGGCAAGGATTATATTGGTCGAAAGCAGGGCGAGCAGTGCATTGAAGTACCACGAATGGTAGATGTCGAAAAACTTTAACCGGCCATAAACCAGCCTTTGCGCCGGCGTTAGCGTTTGGTAATAATTTGCAAACCCCTCAACGTTCTGCTGCATGATCAGCATGCCGATAAGACATGCCAGCCCCAACAGAACCAGCAAGAATACCCCTAGACGAACGGATGAAAGAGCGTTAAGGATCCGCGTAAGGAAAGGCACTGTTGTCCTTACACGTACCGACGGACTATCGATAGTTTCTTCCAACACGGACATAGAATTTCCGGAGCTTACGCCAGATATTTAATCAGCAAAGGGCAAGACGAGAGGCGTTGCCGACCTCGTATTTTGCGATGCCATTATCTTATCGAGTCAGGAACCCGATAAATGTGACACAAATCACATTTGAAACTCGCTATTTCGGTTAAAGTGTTGAAAACACATACTTCCAGCGCCGCGCCTGATTCAAAATGAAAAGTGACCTTCGTAGCCGATCAAACCGATTGCGCTTGTTAGTGCTTTTCCTTGTTTTGTCTATAAGTGCGGTTTTTTACCTGACCGGAATACGACCCGAAATCGTGAACGGTTCAGGGGTCAAGACTTCGCCGACACCGGCCAAACCGATCTCAAAACAAGTTGCGAGACGGAAGTACGCAGAGTTTCCGCACAGCCAGAAGGCTCATCAGGTCGCGTGCGCAAACTGCCACAAATTTCCGTCGGACAATTGGAACAAGGTACGGTCGCAGAGTGATGCATTTCCTGATATTACGGATTATCCGAAACACGAATCTTGCATTGGCTGTCACCGCCAACAGTTTTTTAAGGGCAGGCCCCCGATGATCTGTTCGATCTGTCACACGCATCCGTCTCCTAACGATAGTTCACGACATCCATTCCCAAATCCGCGCGAGCTTTTTGACGCCTCGGCCAAAGGAAAGGCTGCAACCTCGGATTTTGCGATCTCGTTTCCGCATGACAAACACATAGATATAGTTTCGCAAAACAGCAGCGAGGTTAAATTCACGAACGCCGCGTGGTTGAACGGCCGAATGGCCGAGGAAAGCTGTTCAGTCTGTCACAAGACCTATAGGCCGCAGGGTGACGCAAGCGAAGAATTCGTTACTCCGCCACCCGAAAAATGGGGTGATAAATTCTGGCTGAAAAAAGGAACATTCAAGACGGTGCCAACCGGGCACACGACGTGTTTTACCTGTCATTCCGCGGATTCCGGTATGAGCCCCGCGCCGACAGATTGCGCCGTGTGCCACAAACTAAAGTCCCAGGAACCAACGGCCGATTTTGATCCCGCGCTGGCGGCAGCAATGAAGGTAAACGACAAGATTGTGTCCGACGGATGGAGTCGACGCGATTCGTCCGGGACGTTTAGGCACGAATGGTTCCCTCATGCGGAACTAAGCTGCGCGACCTGCCACGATGTAACCAGGATAATTACGCTCGACGCTTCGACAAAGAAAGTTTCCATCCTGGCATGTGGTACATGTCATGCAACCGCAACTTCGGACGACGGCGGCGCTCTAAATTTCGAAGTTGATGCTCGAAAAGCGAATGTGAAATTCGAATGCACCAAGTGTCATTTAACATTCGGAAAGTTACCGGTGCCTGCCTCGCATCTTAAAGCTATAGCAGCGGCAGGCGCAAAATGAATAAGATGGCCCGATCGATGTCGCTCAAAGGCTCTCGAACGCGGTTAGCGTTCTTGCTGGCGGCAACGTTCTGCGTTGGGTTCGCATTCGTATTCGATCTACGTCCGGCTTCGTTCGCGTCGCCTATGAGGAATGCGGACGTGGCCAACGAAGCCGCAATTGGAATAACCGAGCCGCAAAATTACAGCCGATTTCGACACGACGTTTCAGAACATACGCGTTTGCCGTGCATGTTATGCCACAAGCGCGACGACAATTCGCCATCAATGAAATTTTCGGGGCACTTGCCTTGTTCCGGTTGCCACGTTCAGCAGTTCGCCGATAATAAGAGTTCGATCTGCAGTATCTGTCATACCGAAACCGGCCTGAAGCGTTTCCCGCCCCTGCGAAGCTTCGGCGTCAGGTTTTCGCATTCGATGCACAGCAGGCAAGCAAATTGTGCTACATGCCATAAACCTTCGCGACAGAGCGTTGCTTTCTCGATCCCGAGCGGCATCAGCGGACACCTGACGTGCTTTCAATGTCACAAGCCGCAGACCGAGATCGGTGGCCGCAATATCGGCGCGTGCAATGTTTGCCACCAGGCCGGCAGGCCGCCGCGAAACTCCGATTGGGCACGAGCCTTTACCGTAAATTTCAAGCATTCAGAACACGGGCCAAGTCACAAATTAAATTGCGCATCATGCCATTCGGCTCCGCCGGGACGTAAGATGATCGCCCCACTGGCTTCCATGCATTTTGCTCCTAAAGGAGTGAAAAGCTGTGGCGCGTGCCACGATAATTCAAGGGCGTTTGGCGGTACCGACTTCTCCGATTGCAAAAGGTGCCACGAAGGAGGAACGTTCAAGTTTTAGGACGTGGAACCGTGGAATAATTCGCGGCATTAAGGGAGATTTCGCATTGGCGCTGTGCGCTGTGAGGTCGACAAGTCATTACAGGCAGCAAATATGGGCTAGAGGCGATCTTGAGCTTTGGCATATACATTGCGATAGATTACATCGGCAGGGCATTTACAAAACTGTCGTGATGCGTTTTTTCGGAGGGAAATATGACACGAACTCGAATAAAGATACTTTCAATCGTTGCATTGGTTTTGCCATTGCTGGCACTCGTCGTTTTTACGAATAAACCGGTCAAGGCCGTTTCGTCTGTTGTTGACGACCCCGCAACTGTCTACAAAGCCAAATGCGCGATGTGTCATACTCCAAAGGCCGAAAAATTCTACGATCCTTCGAGGCCCGAAGAAGAGCAGGTACAGGCGATATTAAAAGGTAAAAAAGGTGAGAAACCGCCGTACATGCCCGCGTTTGAGGAAAAGGGGATCACGGAAGACGGCGCGAAAGCTTTAGTTGCATATATGAAGACGCTGAAGCCGCAGTAGGTTGAATGATCTGATCGCCTGTTAACCCTCGCAGGCAGTCGGCACCGCTTCGGGAATTCGTTCGGAACGACTCCGTTCGCATTCGAAAAGCGGTGCCGGCACGATTGCGCTTAAATCGGTAATATTTAGGTTTCCGATTCAGGTCTTCGCCGCTAGTGTTCGATCCT
Source organism: Pyrinomonadaceae bacterium (assembly GCA_045807885.1). Classification (GTDB taxonomy): domain Bacteria; phylum Acidobacteriota; class Blastocatellia; order Pyrinomonadales; family Pyrinomonadaceae; genus OLB17. The sequence goes on from JBJMGN010000260.1 coordinate 5,128, forward strand.
CTTTTAGGAGCGCATTTTATGGACGAAGAAACAGCCGAAATCCAGCAAGCGAAATCGCCTACATTATTTCGTAATTACATCAGCTTTGCCGGCGTCGCTATAGTCGCGGCTAGCTTGACGAGCATCCTGCTCCTGTTTGTCATCGAGATCACAAGCAGCGACGACAATCCATACACAGTTCTCGTTACATATATCCTCCTGCCGAGCATTCTTGGTTTCGGCCTGTTTCTATTCTTTCTGGGAGCTCTGATCGAGCGGAGACGCAGGCGTCGTTCCCCCGATACAGACGTTCCGGCATATCCGATTCTTGATCTGAATGATCCGCGCCGGCGTCGCTCATTTGTTGTGGCCCTTTGCCTGGGTCTTGCATTTCTCTTCATAAGCGCCTTCGGAAGCTATAGGGCATATGAATATACCGAGTCGGTCGCATTCTGCGGGCAGCAGTGCCATGACGTGATGAAACCGGAATTCGTCGCGTATAACGCATCGCCTCATGCTCGAGTTCGCTGTGTCGAATGTCATGTGGGGGGCGGCGCGGAGTGGTATGTGAGGTCGAAGCTGAACGGAATGCATCAGCTTTATGCAGTTACATTTCGCACATTCAATAAGCCTATCCAAACGCCGGTTCACAACCTGAGGCCTGCGGACCAAACGTGTGCGAAGTGTCACTGGCCCGAAAAATTCCATGGCGAACAGCTCAGGGTATTTAATCACTACGGTTATGACGAGGATAATTCGTTAAACCAAACACGTTTATTGTTAAAAACCGGCGGTGGCAGTCCGAACGCGGGCGAGGTCGGTGGTATCCATTGGCACATGAACGTGGCAAACGAGATCACATACATTGCGTCCGACGAAAAGCGGCAGACGATTCCGTGGGTACGATTGAAAGACCGTACCGGGAATGTGACCGAATACTCGGTCTCGAACGTCTCGTTTACGAGCCAGCAGGTCGAGCAGTCCGAAAAGCGGCGCATGGACTGCGTCGATTGCCATAACCGGCCCACGCATATTTATCTTTCGCCCAACGAAGCGGTTGATAAATCGCTTGCAGCGGGCCGGCTCGATATCTCGCTTCCTTTCATCAAGGCAAAAGGCGTCGAGGTGCTGGCGAAGGCGTACGAGACGAATGACGAAGCGGTGAACGCAATAGCGTCAGATTTGCATTATTACTATCAAACGTCGTATCCGGACATTTCTCGGTCAAAGGGAGATGCCATCAGCGCTGCGGTGACCGAACTTCAAAGGATCTACCAGACCTACTTCTTCCCGGAGATGAAGACCGACTGGCGAGCGCACACAAATAATATCGGGCACTACAATGCCCAGGGATGTTTCCGATGTCATGATGGCCAGCATTTCAGCAAGGAAGGCAAGGTGATCCGGAACGAGTGCTCAATTTGTCATACGACGGTCGATCAAACTTTCAAAGGCAAAACGATCCAGCCTGCGAACGGGATATTCCAGCATCCAGTGAATCTTGGCGACAAAAATACGTGGCAGTGCGCCGTTTGCCATAAGGGCGACCGCACTTTTCAACACCCTATCAATCTAGGCGATATCTCAAAATTCCAATGCGCCGAATGTCACAAAGGACAGGACTATAAGATGCCGCAATAAGAAACCGGCGAACCGAGTAAATGTTCGCCGGCATTCGTTAATTATGTTTGTCCTGACCTATCTATCCGAAGACGTTCCGAAATAGAACCTCAATGATGTATACGGCAGATGTGCGCTGTAGTTTTGCGTAGGCGCAAAGTCGTCTCGGTACTTGAAATACTGGTAACCAAAGTTCCAATCGACGTTTCTGTGAAGCTTTACCGACACGCGAAATTCCGGTGAGTGCATGCCCATTGGATACGATGTGATAATGTTCGACGAATTGAATGGCGGCGTCGCGCGGCTGCCCTGCCCATTGTCGTCGTCAAATCGCCAGCTTCCGTAGAACGAAACGCGCTTCATAACGTAGCTCGCGTCGACGTAGTAATAGCTGTCGCGAATATAAAACTCACTGACACCTGGCGTATACGGGCCGAATGCCGGTGTTGTTACGCCTAGCGGAACGAGAATATCTGAAAGGCTAGTTAAATATTGGTAATTGTATCCTCCGCTGAGCTGAAACGCCTGAGTAGGCGACCAATCGACATTGGTTGAAAACGTGCGGCTGCTGACGTCGTTGATCACATTTCGTGTGGGATCGATGATCGACTGCGCCGGGTTTTCGTTGTTCTTAGCGATCGCGGAAACGTTCCAAACCAGGTTTCCAAATGTCGCGACACTGCGGATCCGATAGTTCGTATAGTCGTAATTCGCCAGCCGCGTGAAAACATTGTCGGCCGAACCGGTTTCGAGGTCGCCGTATATCGCCCAGTTCTTCATGGGCTTCGCCTTGAATCCGGCGATGAACGCGTTCGTCGAATTTGTCGCATCCTCTTTCGTTGGGGTGATCACGTTGGTCCGAAAGTTTTGATCGTAACCCTCGAGAAGAACGTCGCGGTTGGTATAACGATAACCGAGATGAAAACCGAATCTCGGACCGAACTGATAATCACCCTCGATCAGGTTTGAGATCCGCTGATAATTTGTTGAACGCCAGCTAACTATTCGCTCGTTAAATGGCGTTTGCGCCGCACCTGCAGCACTTCGGGTAACACGGTTCTCAAGCGAATCATTACTTCCCGTAATATCAAAATCGTCAAACGTGAACGTATTCGATATTCGGAATTTGCTGGTGACCATGTAGGTCACTCCAATATCTGCGCGAACCTGCGGCCGCCGAGCGCCCCCCGTGATATTGAATAGGTCCTGGTCGACGAAATTATTGCTGTTGTCTCGCCCAGTCGCGTTTTCGCTCACATGAAATGAAGTATCCGTTAACGAGTAGATCGCGCGGGCGGTCAAGTCAAATCGTTCGGCAAATGTGCGCTGCAGCCGCACATTCACATAATCCGTCGAGCCTTCGATCGGATTACCACGTTCAAATGTGAACAGCCGTGGATTGTTTGTCAGATTATTTCCGAGATTGAGCGCGTCGATAAAGTACCGGGTGTTATCGCTGAACCATCGGTGACCGTAATCCAGGCCCATGTTGAAACCGTATAACCTTCCTTCGACGCCCAGCCTGAGATCGTCGGCACCGTTGTCGATATCCGACTTCACTCCGAACTCGTCACTATAGGCGCGATGTGTAAATCCTCCCGGACCGTCTGTGCGGTTATACGAATATCCAACCTTGAATCTGAAAATCTCGCTTTCCGGGAAACCGACCACGTCGAAATCGCCGAAGTTATGGACCGTGTCCGCGAAATGTTCACCGAACGCGGCGTTCGTAGGATTAACGTGATTTACGAGATAGTTGTAGTAATCCACCTTTCGCACGTTTGCGTCGAACCGGAACGCGCCGGCCTTTTCCATGCTTGTCCGGAACATTCCAGACGGGTCCGCGCCCCATCCGCTTCCCATAAAAAGCGCCTTGTCAAAAAAGCTTTTGCCTGTATGATCTTCGACATAAAAGCTAGAGTCGAAAACGCGAAAACCCGTGTCGTAATTAAGATCGCTCCGGTACTTATTCAAGTTACCGCTCACATCCCGGTAACGAAATCCGGTTTCTACGGATGAAGTGATCGTGTAATCGCTGTTCGCTGCCGCGCCGTTTGCAGGCGAGGGCGATGGAGTCTGGGCAACGAGCCCAGACGTTAAGATCACGGCTGCGAACAAAAAGCTCGCGGCTGCAATATTTGTGATAATCCTCTTGATCATCTTTTCCTCCAGTTAGCCTATCGGAAAAAATCCTTATGCGAGTTAGAGCCGTGTATCGCTGCGTGGCAAACCGTGCAGTTCTGATACCGCACGTTCGTTTGGTTGTGGAACGACGGCGCATCCGGAGCAAGTTGCTCGGTAATGCTGCTGTGGCACTCCAGGCACAATTGCCGAACGGTGCTGCGTTTCAGCATCTTCGGGTTAGCTGATCCGTGCGGCGTATGACATGCGGCGCAGCCTTCGACCTTTATCGGCGCATGTTCATAAACGAATGGTCCTTGCTTGTTCGTGTGACAACGAACACAGGCAGCATCTGCGCCGACTGCAAGTTTTGCCTGTTTCGATTCAAATCCGCCGTGTGGGTTGTGACAGTCGCTGCATCGCATCGTCCCTTCTAGCACCTTGTGATGGAACGGCTTCGTAAACTGCGCCTTCGTCTCCGAATGACATGACATGCAGAGTTGGGGCTCGCCTTGCTTCAATTGTGCTGTGTCCGTTTGATTTGCCCTCTGTGACGATGCCGGGCCGACAAAAGTTATGGAATCGGGTTTGAGTTTAGGAAGTTCTGGGCCGTGCACTGAATGGCAATCTGTACACCCGATGTTATTCCGCCAATGCTCTCCACGACGGAAATTATTGTGTGTCTCTTTGCCCGCATGACAAGACAGGCAAGTTTCGGCGATGGCTTTCGATGGCTTCTTAAGAAACGAAATGATCGAGCCTTTTACTGTGGGGTCTTCAACGTGTTTGCTTCCTGGACCGTGACAAGATTCGCAGCCTTTCGCTTTGTCTTTCCAACTTGCGATTTCAGGAAGCTTCGCGTGCTTAGTTTTCGAGAACGCCTTGAATTGATCTTCATGGCATGCCTTGCATGTTTCGCTGCCGACATAATCATCAGGCGCAGAGGTTGCGAGCGCATTCACTTCCGACGGGGTCGCCGGATTAGCATCCGCCTTTGAAACTGCGCTCGAAAATA
>JBJMGN010000261.1:0-4312 GCA_045807885.1 Pyrinomonadaceae bacterium
CAACGGTCCGCCTGCAGCATCCGGCCCAGTTCGGAAACCACCACGTTTAAAAAACGTTCTAACTCAATAGATTCCGGAAGGTCGCGTGCAAGTCGGTCGATGATCGCCTCGCGCGCCTCGTGCATCTGGATCTTGCGCTCCAGTGTTAGCGATTGCTGATCGGCAAGTTCGATCTTCATAGCGGGCAACGCCTAATATGTTATTTCAAGTGTGTGAATGTCAAGTTGATACACTACGATTACGCTGTGTGTAATTTCGATGCACTATTGGATCGATTTTAAGGCTCGGCTGGGGGTTGGACGCGGTGTCGTCGCTGGGTTATTCGAATCAACGGGCTTCGGTGTTTCTGCCGAATTTGCAGATGATGTATTCGAACCGGAAACATTAGCGTTTGTGTTTGAATTCTTGTTATCTGTTTTTGGTGTGCTCGTGTAATTTACGCGGCTTCGGCCTGCCTCGGCATCTTCAAGGTATTCTTGTGCTTCGACATTTTCAGGATCGATCTCAAGTGCCTTTTTGAGGGGGCCGATAGCCTCCCGATAACGCGCAAGTTTGATAAGGATCTTTCCAAGCTCTGTCTGGTACTCTGTTTCTTCCGGATTCAGCTTTACCGCCTGTTGGAAGGCGTTTTCGGCATCTTCATCTTTATTAAGCTTGTTAAAAGCCCGGCCCATATTGAAATAGGCGGCGTGGTCTTCCTTGTTTGCGGCAACGATCTTTTTATAACCGTCTATCGCGCGTTCGAATGCAATGACAGAGTTGGATTTCTTGGCTTTTTCGGGTTTGGAGTTTTCCGCGTTAACGTCTTCTTCAATGATCGCTGCATCGCGCGATTCTACAAGTGCATAGGCGATACCCAAGCGAAAATATGCATCGGCGAGGTCGGGATTTATCTTTACCGCCTGATTCAAAACTTCGATCGCTCGGTCAGTTTCGCCTTCATCAAGAAGCGCGGTGCCATCCGCGAGTGCTTGATTAGCGTCGGTATACTGAGGTCCCTGATCTGCAGTCTGATTGGCATTAACATCGCTCGAGTTGCGCGAACAGCCGGCAAATACGAATGCAAGAAACAAAAATACAATTGCAAAGGAAAAAAATCTCATACTTACCGAGCTTTGGTCTACCCCGGGGGGAAAACGAACGGCCGGCCTGCAAGCAGGTGGACGTGAAGATGAAATACCGTTTGGCCGCCGTCGTGATTAGTGTTTATCACCACTCGATAGCCGTCTCCGGCAAAACCGTTATTCCTAGCGATGCCGGCCGCCGCCAGAAGTAGATTTCCAAGCTCTTCTGCATTGGATGCTTTGTCCAATGAATCAACATGTACACGGGGAATCACCAAAATATGAGTCGGGGCCTGTGGATTCAGGTCGTCAAACGCGATGCAATTCGCGTCCTCATAAACCCGCTTTGAAGGGATCTCGCCCGCAACTATCTTGCAGAAAATACAGTTCTCGCCATTCATGATCCGATAAACCAATTAAAACACATGGTTTCACGATTGTTAATCGAAACTCGGCCGGTATATTATCCGGCCGCTTCAGTCGATTCAGTCATGTGTTCGCTTACACGTTCGATATCTGCACCCAACAACCGGAATTTCCGCACGATGGTTTCATATCCGCGATCAATGTGATAGACACGGTCGATCGTTGTTTCACCTTCGGCTGTAAGACCCGCGAGCACGAGCGATGCCGATGCCCGCAGATCAGATGCGATCACTCTTGCACCTTTAAGTTTTGTCGGACCTTTAACCGTCGCATGATTACCTGAAATGCTTATATCGGCGCCCAACCTGATCAATTCCGAAGCGTGCATGAACCTATTTTCAAAGATCGTTTCGGTAATAGTTGATGACCCGTCTGCTTGCGTCATCAGTGCCATATATTGCGCCTGCATATCGGTTGGAAATAGCGGGTGAGGTTCGGTGGTTACGTCCTGAGCTTTCAGGCCGGCCGGGTTACGGGTAACTCGAATTGTTGATTCGTCCAATTTCTCGATATTAACGCCGGTTTTGCGAAGCTGTTCGATAACTGCCTCGATATGGCGAGGCTGGCATTTGGCAACCTCTAGATCCCCGCTTGTCATAGCTGCCGCGACAATAAACGTTCCCGTTTCGATCCTGTCCGGGATTATCGAATGCTCGGCACTGCCCAGTCCTTCTACGCCTAAGATGGTGATCGTTTCAGTTCCGGCACCTTCTATCTTCGCGCCCATCTTAACAAGCAACTCCGCCAGATCTTCAATTTCGGGCTCTCGTGCTGCGTTTCGAATAATGGTCTTACCTTCCGCTAGTACCGCGGCCATCATTACATTTTCAGTGCCCGTTACCGTTACCTTTTCAAACCGGATCTCGGCCCCCTGTAACCTTCCTTTCGGCGCGGTGGCCACGACATCGCCGGACTCCAATGAGACCACCGCACCAAGCTTTTCGAATGCTTTCAAATGCAGGTCTATCGGTCTCGTTCCGATCGCGCATCCACCCGGAAGGCTTACCTTTGCCTTTCCAAAACGAGAAAGCAGTGGCCCGAGCGCCAACACACTTGCACGCATGGTTTTGACAAGTTCGTACGACGCTTCAAACGTTTCAATGTTCTTCGCGGTTACTTTGTGAGTTCGAAGTTCGGGCGTCAGTACGGTTGCCCCCAAGTCCTCGAGGAGGCGCCGCTGTGTGATCAGGTCCTTTACATAAGGAACATTGTGAAGGGTCACTGTCTCGCCTGTCAGAAGTGTCGCTGCAAGACAGGGCAACGCCGAGTTTTTTGCACCGCTGATCTCGACCCGCCCCTTCAATGGTCGGCCGCCGCGTATTAAAAACTTATCCATAATGATCTCCGACCTTCAAAAGCCCGGCTACTGAGTTTTCAGAAATGACAGACTTTATCACGAGACGCCTTAACCCCGAAGCCGAAAAATACGTTACTTCCAAACAAAATCCGGCAACCAATTTGATGCCGGAAATCATCGAATCATCGGCTTCAATACGATCAACCGGATAGTTGGAGCTTTTGTTTGGACACACGCCCTGGTTATTAGCCCTCCTCGTAACCAGGGCGATTTTTTATCTTTTTTCCGCCAGTTTTTCGATCTGTTTGATATGCCTTGCCTTATGGCCGCCGATTAACATCAACCACTCTGCCGCTGACAAGTCGCCGAAAAATGGGTGCGGAAAGCGGTGGACCGTTGAATCAAATTTCTCGAATTGAGACTTTAGTTGCAGCAGCATCGATCTGTTTTCGTTCATTTTTTCCAGCGATTGATCTATCGTCTGTTTACACGTCGGTTGCACGAAATCCGGCGCTTCCAGTTTCAGCGAGGCGACCTCCGCTGCCTTTTCCTTAAAACTTGCTGAGTTGGTGATCGATCCATCCCCCGTCTTGCCTTCCGCCTGTGCTTTGCCCAGCAGCTTTGCGCAAATTCGGATCATATTCGACTCAACAACGGCGACGTGCTCGACCACGTTAGTGATCGTCCATTTTTCATCATGCGGCAAGTGATCAAATTGTTCCTCGTTCAATGAACCGAGAACTTCATTGAGCCGGCCCCGGATCGCATCATTTCGTTCGTATACTTCATTCACTGATCGTGATTCCATAAGCTACCGTCCTGTTGTTGCCTGCGCAGTAAGAACGAGACGGTGCCAACGCGGGAAGCTGGTCACGCTGTCGATCTCTTTCTTCATTCTTTTAACGAACGCTGTTTGAAAATAAAGGATCCCATCTTCCGGCCATGCGAGCGCAACTATCGGATTGAAAGAGACCAGGGATTTTTCGTCCGGCAGGGTCGACACCTGATTGTTTGTGTTCGACTCGGGCGTTTGGTTGGCGTCAAGCTTCTGTTGCTGCTCACGATCATATGCCTGAGACGAGATGAGCAATTGATTCCGAAGCGGTATCGCGGCCTGCGTGGGCGACGTCCCGGTCGCGTCATATATTCGGATCTGCGTATCGAATGCGCATGCAACTTTCGTCGAGTCTGAAGACCAAACCGGATGAACAGCCGAAAGCCCGTCATCGAGTCGGCGTTCACGCCCATTTTTCTCTACGATCCTCGGCCGGCCAACGGGAACAAATATCTCGCCATTCGACTCGGCTCGAAACTGCAGGAACTGCCATTCTCGCTGTGTCGAAGCCAAAGCTACGAGTGCCGAGCTATCCGGCGCCCAGGCGTAATAAAAGTAAATGAGACCATCGGTTTGCGTAACTGACTTGACCGCAGATCCATCTGCATTCGAAATATATATCTGCTCGGTACGGAAAGTAAGGATCCCGGTCGGAGGAGCCGGCGTGGGTGCGGTCGATGTGTTCGCAGT
>JBJMGN010000262.1:0-4081 GCA_045807885.1 Pyrinomonadaceae bacterium
TAGCACCGAGCGGCCGCAGGATCGCACGAATGTCGCCCGACTGTACGCTGCGGCCAATCCGCCCTCGTTGTGGAACAAGACACTGCTGCAGATCGCAGCAACGCGCCAAGATGAGATCACGGATACCGCTCGTACCATGGCAGTCATGAATATGGCGGTAAGCGACGCCGGGGTATCTGTTTTCGAGACCAAGTATTTCTATCGGACGTGGCGGCCTATCACTGCGATACCGCGCGCCGACGAAGACGGAAACAAGTGGACAACTTCCGGGGGCTTTACGCCGCTTATCGCGACACCGTGTTTCCCCGGCTATCCGTCCGCACACGGCTCGCTCTCGGGAGCTGCTCTCAAAGTTCTCGAACGCGCCTACGGCAGATTCGGGCATTCGATAATCGTCCAGCACGCGTCGCTTCCCGGGATACAGTTGAACTATTCCGATCTAAGAGCGATGCTCAGCGACATATCGGACGCCCGTGTCTACGGCGGAATTCACTTCCGTTATGACCAGGATGCCGGTGAGCGACAGGGTCACGCCGTTGGCCAGTACGTCTACAACAACAGCCTAAAAAAATTAGGCAATTGATAGCGCTACTGTCCCGGGCCGCGAGTAACTGCGAATCCACTTCGCGGCCCGCAAACTTCGACCAATTCGAGAAAACTAACCTCAACCTCGAACGCGTTTGTCTTTTAGACGATCGAACAAAAAGAAAACGGCGCCGGGCGGGCGCCGTTTTAGCTAATTCATTATAGGCAGGGAATCAGGCACCCAGCATTACGGCTTGTTCGCGTGCCTTTCGCTTTTGCTTATCCCAGGTGAATTGTTGCTCGGGCAGAAGTAATTTTTCGATGCTGCGCTCAGTCTGTTCTGAAACTGTCTTCAATTTTGAAGATAACGTCTCGGAACTGGAAGCGACATTTATCAGGGAATGTTTCCGCTTGATGTCGAGCATGGCGATCTGATAAAGGCTCTCCATCTGCTGCTGAGAAAGCTCCAACTCGTCTCCCCACAATGATACTTCCTCGTCCAATAACATTGTTACGATCTCTTTCTCCAGCTGCAGAAATATAGAACGCAAAGCCGCAGACTGGGGCTTCGTGAAACTTATATCTGGAGAACCGAACAACACCTGGCGATTTCGCATCAGGTCTTCCCAAATGTCGAGGTTGATCGACTGCATAGAGTAGCTCGACCCGATGAGACCATCGTATTTCGTGAAGATCTTCATCATGTTGTCGGTCTGCTTTTTGATCAGCGGCATTAGCGGCCGCAACTGTTGTTTTGTCAGCCCGTACGAGTTGCTACGTCCACTTACGAGCGTTCCTTTTGTGAGCTGCTGCGCCGAGGCATCGCCGAACGAAATGCAGCCAAATAGGATTGCGACCGAGATCCAGAAATAGACATTCCGGCTCGAACCCGGAAGGGTAGGTGAAATTTCAGTATTCATTGTTACCTCACTGAAAAGTAATGCAATAGCCACGCTCCGCCTTTCCCGGGAACGCGGTTTGTACAACGCTGAAAAACCATGGCCGACACGGAACTGTATTTTCCGAAAGCCCGGCAACAAACCAAAATTAGATCTATTTGTTAAATAAAGGGTGCCCCGACGCGTAAAACGACGAAATAGTGAACTTTACGCTAATCCCGCAATGATAGCCTATCACGCCGGCTGACAATTTTTCCATAATTTTGTGCAGGGTCGCCACGTTTTCTGCGGCAGCCATGTAACGTTTGCTACATACAATCTGAGAAAAAAACTCCTAGTACCATCGCGCCCGAGTATCTGTAGGGAGGAACTGCTCATTTTAGACCACGTAGAAGTCATAGATCGGAATGGAAGAGCGGGCTGGTGGCGCCGGGAGGGCCGGAGCTCAAGAAGCTTCAAGTATTTCGACGCCGAAGGAAAACTCGTCCGAAAAAAGGAAGATCTAGAGCGTATCAAGGCCCTCGTTATCCCACCTGCATGGAAGTCGGTCAGAATATGCCCTCGTGCCGGCGGCAAATTGCAGGCGATCGGCGTTGACGTAGCCGGACGCATTCAATATCGGTATCACCAAAAGTTCGCAGACCGCCAGCAAAAAAAGAAATTTGCAAAGATCGAGAAATTCGGTAAGTTCCTTCCTGCCCTTCGCGCGCGAACGAATCGTGACATTCGGTTGAAAGGCTTTCCCCGTGAAAAAGTTTTGGCGATCATGATACGCCTCGTTAATTCGCTGTACATGCGCGTCGGGGGCGAAGCGAGCGTAAAGTCGTTTCGTACATACGGGATCACGACCCTGGCCAACAACCACCTCACGATCAGAAATGGGTGCGAATTGGTCTTCGACTATGTCGGCAAAAGCCACATCCGCCACCGCAAAGTTCTAGTGGATAAAAAACTTGCAGAACTTATCTCGAATCTGCGAAGGCTGGGAACCAGTAAGAAGCTTTTCCATTACCTTGACGAAAACGGTGAACCGCATTCAATAAAACCGGCCGAATTGAACAACTATCTCAAGGCCGCTACTGCGCCCGAATTTTCGCTAAAGGACTTTCGAACGTGGGGAGCGAGCGTTCTTGCTGCCGTTAGTCTTGCCGAGATGGGCCCGGCAGAAACGCAAACACAGATCAAAAAGAACATCGTAAAAGCAATAAAGCATGTCGCGGAAGAGCTCGGAAACACGCCGGCGGTTTGCAGAGCTTCATATATTCATCCCTTGATATTAAGTGCATACGAACGCGGGACGACGATCAGCGACTTTCGACCGAGATCCCAGCGGAGCGTAAAGAAATTTGCAAGGCTCGAACCTGAAGAGAAGGCTCTCTTAAGGCTTTTCAAAAGCGGACGCACCCAGTAGGGCTTTGGTTTTGCATGTTTCTGTCTTATTCCAGACAAATCCTAGATGTCCTGATGAATACGCTTGAAATAAAGCGATGGAAACACAAACTCAACAAAATGAAAAAGAGGGATTGGATCTGCTGAAGGACTATTGTGCCGTCGGCTTCAGGTCGGACATCAATGCCGCAGCGCTTTCACTGGGATACGATCCGGAAGACCTCCGCTCGATGCTCAACGGTGAAAAGCCAGTCGACGAAGACCTGGAAATGAAAATGCGCGGCATCGCGCGCGAGCGAAACTTCGGCATCTGACCCGCAACAGTAGAATTAAGGAGGCAATATGGAGAACAATCAAGGACAGTGCCAGCACCCGGGCTGTAAGTGCCCGAGCGCGTCAGGCGGTGAATATTGCAGCGAACATTGCCGCACCGCCGGTGAAGGCGGTGGCAGCGGAGAATGCATGTGTGGACATCCTGGCTGCGGAAGCGGAGGTGGAAACCTATGATGCGAGCTGAAGGCAGAAGAGATTATCGGGATGAGTATTCACAGGGAAGTTACGACGATCGGGACCGCAGAAATTACGGACCAAATCAACACGACCGAGGATGGCTCGACCGTGCGTCGGACGAAGTTTCATCGTGGTTTGGTGATACAGACGCAGAAAGGCGACGCGAGAGGGACGAACGCGAAGGACGAAGTTCAGACTCGTATAACGAAAGCCGGAATAGCCGTATGTACGACAGCGGCCGTCGGGGTTACCAATCCCACGATGATCGCGATTTCGCGCGGGCGTCCGAAGTAATGTCGCGCGACGTGGTACGTGTACATCCGCGTGATTCGCTTCGCCACGCGGCACGTCTAATGGCCGGATACAACTGCGGAGCTCTTCCAGTCGTAGATAGTCAAAATCGATTGATCGGTATGATCACCGATCGCGACATTACGGTACGCGGCGTGGCTGAGCATCGAGACGCGGGCCAGGTTTCTGTCGGTGCGGCCATGACGGATGAGACATTTGCATGTCATGTGAATGATACTATGAGAAATTGCATGGCGGCGATGGCGAAACATCAAGTGCGCCGAATGCCGATCGTCGATGACCATGAACGGGTCGTTGGAATTATCAGCCAGGCAGATATCGCTCGTCACGCGGCGCGGAGGCAAGGCGATGGCGAACGCCGTGCTGTTGCCGATGTTCTTCGCGCAGTGTCGGAGCCACCTGACCGACCGTACAGATAAAGAAGGAATAGATAAAAAATGCGTGCT
>JBJMGN010000263.1:0-8628 GCA_045807885.1 Pyrinomonadaceae bacterium
ATATCTGGCAAAGCACACTCGGAATTCGCACACAGGAGTGGGGCCTGAACGGTGACAAACCGGCGGTCGGTGATTACGAAGGCGACGGAAAACCGGACCTTGCCATCTGGCGTCCGTCGAACGGAACCTGGTACGTCATTCAAAGCTCGTCGAGTCAGTTGATCATCATTTCATGGGGATTGAACGGTGATAAACCGCTTGTGACCGATTTCGATGGCGATGGCAAGAATGAGTTCACTGTTTTCCGTCCCTCCGATTCGACCTGGTACCAACTCGATCTCTTCAAAGGAACTATCGCGACACAGGTTTTTGGATTGAACGGCGATATACCGATACCTGCAGATTATGACGGCGACGGTAAAACTGACGTAGCTGTCTTCCGGCCTTCAGAAAATACATGGTACCGCGTCGATAGTTCGGATTGGACATTTCGTGTGCGGAGTTTCGGTCAAACCGGAGACAGGCCATCGCCTGGGTCGGTTCAGCCGCAATAATCTATTTTCGATATGCATAGCTGTTCAATGCCGAGCTATAGCTTGACATTGAACTTTTTGTTTTTATGATTGCTGTATGAAACTGCTCTTGACCATCACAAGCGGTTCGCTCGCAGGCCGCACATTCGATCTTGAAAGCGGTTTTCTGACCGTAGGCCGCGGTGAAAACTGCAGCGTACGGTTCGATCCGAGCGGGGAGAGGATCGCATCCAAACAGCACGCGTTCATCGAGGCAAGGCCCGAAGGCTATTACGTCGCCGACAATAAAAGTACGAATGGGACGCTCGTAAATGGCCAGCGTGTCGAGCGGCAAAGACTTTCCGACGGTGACACCATTCAATTCGGCAAAAATGGTGTCACTTCTACCGTCCGAATTCAAAACGAAGAGCAATTTCAACAGCCGATGCCGCCGGAAAGTTTCCGACAGATGCAAATGAACGAATTCGAACAGGCGGCACAGCAAGCTCCGGATAATTTCCAGAATTCGATGTCGAACGTCGGACTCGGCAATCTTTCCACGACCGGCGATCCGGTTCCGGAAAAGAGGTCCAGCCCTGCAGTAAGGTTCGCCGCGGTTCTCGCAATTCTTACGGTCGTATTTCTTTCACTTGTCGTCTTCGCATTGTTCACGGTCGTGCTTTCACCTTCTGCCGATGGTTCGCTCACTTGGAATATCGGCGGTGTGATAATAGCCGTTATCGCTACGCTTATCGCGTTTGTGCCCGCCTTGCTTTATGTGCTGCCGTTTATGTGGCTCGACCGATACGATCCTGAGCCCTTATGGCTGCTCGCGCTTGCCTTTGCGTGGGGAGCGTTGGTCGCAGTGCTGGTTTCATTCGTTCTCAATACCGGGATCGGCATCGGCGTTGCAGTGGCGGTCGGCGGCCGCGAAGGGGCCATCCTAGGGGACGTTGTGGGCGCCGTGATTTCGGCACCGGTCGTCGAGGAGGGGTCGAAGGGTGTCGGCCTTTTACTTTTGCTTATCTTTTTCCGTCGATATTTTGACGACGTTCTGGACGGTATCGTATTCGCCGGCGTAATCGCTCTTGGGTTCGCGACAGTTGAAAACGTGCTTTATTATGGACGCGCTATCGGAATGGGAGGCGCCCCTGCGTTAGTTATTTTGTTTTTCATGCGTGGGATTCTCTCGCCGTTTGCACACGTTACTTTTACATCGATGACTGGCATTGGCTGTGGCATCGCGCGCGAATCCCACAATTTGTTCGTGCGCATAGTTATGCCGGTTATCGGTTATTTCGGCGCCGTCACCCTCCATGCGTTTTGGAACGGGATGGCAGTCTTTTTTGGATTTGAAGGATTCCTATTGGGCTACTTCCTGCTCGAAATTCCGTTTTTCCTGATCTTCGTCGTCTTTGCTTTTCTGATCATGTGGCGGCAGAACCGTATTCTCAAGGAGATGCTTGCTATCGACATCGCACGCGGTTTGATCCCGCAGCAGCATGGCTCGTACGCTACCTCCGCCTTCAAAGGCACCGGCTGGCTCATTGCCGGAATCTTTGGAGGAAAGTATCGAGCTCGTCGTAAGTATCTCCGTGCAATGGGAAATCTCGGCTTGAGTTATTGGCACATTCAGCGAGCGACTGCGGCACAGGGACACACAGGAAGCTTTCAGCAAAATCCGATTCTTCGCGACGAAGTACTTCGATGGCGTGACAAGGTTGATTGATCGCCAGTCGAAAGCCATTCTCGAGAATGAGTGTGCAAAATTTCTTCGGTGTAACGTCTTTTCCCTATGCACGAATGCGCGCCTAAAACCAAACTCAAGCAATTTTCAGTATTGGCATTTTTCTTAACTGGCATTTTGTCGATCGCGGCAGCGGCCCAGAATGACGAGATAAAAATTCCCGAGGATGTAAAACCCTTTGTTCAAAAGGGCTTGATTCCAATTGCGCTGGAGAGCGGCGACTTAAATGCTGACGGGCGTAAAGACCACATTCTTGTCACGAGCGAGATCGTTGCCGAGGATGCAGCATGGGAGGAGGGCGCAGGCGAAAGATCGGTTCTTATCCTCGTACGCGAGGCTGGCGGCGAACTACGTCTCGCTGCACGCAACGATCTGGCGGCGCTTTGCAGAAACTGCGGAGGAGTTTTTGGCGATCCTTTTGCCGGTGTCGACATACGCGGAACGCGATTCACCGTCAATAATTATGGCGGCAGTAACGACCGTTGGTCCTATAGCTATACGTTCGATTATTCGCGCCGAGACAAAACATGGCAGCTTGTCCGCGTAGAAGACGAGTCGTTTCACACGCTCGACCCTAAGCACACTACAAAAAGACGCGTTTACACTCCACCGAAAGATTTTGGCCTGATCAACTTTGCCGTGTTCGACCCGGACAAGTTCATGGGTAAAGGCAAAAAGTAAGATCCGATGCCCACGTCTATTTCAATTCGAACGTGGTTCCGAACGTAAAGCTGCGCCCGCGTGCGGGAGCAAATGTGAACTGCTCGCTGTATGCTTGGTCGAAGATATTCGAGATCCCAAGGTTGATCCTGAACATGAAGCTCTCTCTTTGGATATGATAACCACCGCCCATATCGTGAGTTACGAAACCTGGCTCTGGGCCGCCGTTGCCACCCTGATTCAGCGGTAAGAGGAACGAATCCGAGAGCCGTTCCTGTTCGGCTACGATCCGCACGTTATAGTCGAAGAAATATGCCTTTCCAAAATTTTGCCAGCGGACCCCAATGTTGGTTCGCAGCGGACTTATAAAATTGAGCGGCTCATGCTTCTCAATATCGTCGCCTCGCAAAAAGCTGATGTTGCCGTTGGGGGTCAAATATCCAAGACTGATCTTTATCGCAGCTTCGAATTCCGCTTCAAAACCTTGAATTCTTGCCCGATCGATATTCTGCGTTTGGTAAACCCGAACTGGGGGTCCCGGCTGATTTAGAAAGATAGGTTGACCGTTCCGATCGATCGCGGGCACGGTCGCGAGAAGGTTCTTATAGGTATTGTTAAAATATGTGGCCGACGCCGTAAATCGGTTTGATCTGAACTTCACGCTAGTATCGACATTCACACCGGTCTCCGGCTCCAAGCTAGGGTTTCCGACAACGAACGCACCGCTCACCGAAGCCGGTCCGGTGAAGAACAGTTCAAAAATATTCGGCGTGCGGAAACTTCGGCCCACCCGGCCGGAAAGGGCAAAGTTCTCCGATAGTTTATAAACAGCACCAAGATCGCCGGTCGCGGCGGTATTGGAAACATTCAATCCAGATGCAAGTTCACCAATTCCGAGATCTTCGATTTGGCCAGGAGTTAGATTCGGTAGCGTAAAACCAGCCGTTGCGTTGGAGTTTGTCCTGAAGTTGTCGACGCGGATACCACCAATAAGTTTTAACCGCTTATTAACGCGGAACTCGTCCTGAGCAAAACCTGCAAAGTTAGACAGGCTCGCATCCGGAACATTATTCGTATTGCTGAAAGTACGGGTCGGTGAGGTCGGTGTCGACGAGGTCACGATCAGACGCCTGTCCTCATTCGTATCGTTAAAGAAGCTCGCACCCGCGACCAACAAATTACGGCTACCGAGAGCCCAGTCGGTTTGCAGATCGAACCCGCTCGTCTTCGTATCGGTTACCGTTTCGCTGAATTGATAAAGGCCAGGGAAAAACGGCGGGGCAGGAGGAACAGTCAGTACATTTGTGAAATTACGGTATTGAGTTTGATAAAAACCGCTTGCTGAGACTCGCTGAAGATATTTATTCATAGCGGCGAAGTCATATCGCACACTGGCCTTGTCGCGATTGGAGAACGGAAAATATCCATTGAATACTCCAATAAGGCCGGGCGATCCAATATCGGCTCCGCGCCGACGGTCATAATTTGCTTTTATCGTGTTCGTGTCGTTCAGAAAGAATCTGAAAACCACCGACGTGTTGCCTGCGTGCGACTGCGAATTCAAAACTTCACCGTCGTCGGTGATCGCCACCCCCTGCGCGCGTAGATCGTCCAGGAATGCCTGATCAGGATTTCCGGTCGAATAGTTTTCAAATCGCTCCAACGACTGCGCGAGGCGAAATGCAAAAAGATTATTAGAACCATTCAAAGACAAATTTCCGCGACGGCCGTTCTCGTTCGACGTATAAAACGTGTCCAACGCTCCGCCAAACCGGAATCCACCTTCGCGACGTGCAGGTGTATCCCTCGTAATGATGTTGATCGTTCCGCCAAGGGCATCGGTTCCGTACAAGACCGATCCGCTTCCGCGAACAACCTCGACCGATTCGACCTGAGACGTGTCTACCAGCCCGGTTTCGATCCCGGACTGGGCTGTAGATGTACGGCTGTTATTGAGTCGTTCGCCGTCGACAAGTATCAGAACGCGATTACTGTCGAGACCGCGAATTCGCGGACGTACCTGAAACGCGCCTTCATTCGCGGTCGATGTGCCTGGAAGCGTGCGAAAAATATCACCGACAACGTTGATAGCCCTTCGATCTATTTCTTCGCGATCGACAATGCTAAGCGGAACCGCCGTTTCCTCGCTAGATATCTGCGTTCGGGTTGCCGTAATTGTTAATTCTTCCTTGATCGGCTGCGGCTCAAGAGTAACGGTGATCTCTCCCGCCGTCGCAGATTCGAGCTTTTGGGTTGCGAATCCATTAAACGCAACCTCGATATCGAAAATCGCCGTGCTAGGGTCCGAAAAAGAGAAGCGGCCCTCTTTGTCCGTAATTAATACGCGTGCGGCTCCGGATGACCTTGATTTGACGGTGACAATGGCGCCCGGAATAGAATTTCCATCCGAATCCACCACGCGGCCGGAAACGGAGGTACTCTGCGAGAATCCGCTTATTGAAAAAAATAAAAACAAAAAGACCGTAAAAAAACGAAGACCGTATTTCATAATGATTTACCACAAAGAGTTATAAGCCATCTTAACAATCCGAACTGCCTCAACAAAAAGCGGTGGCCTACTTCCGTCCACGACGCCGTAGCTTCGGAATTTACCCTTTTTTGTTTCGTTGTGATTTGCGTAACAAATGTCGCAAACTTTCCGGGCCGTCCCACGTGTGAATCGTCCACAAAACAATTGTTCGAAGGCCCAGGAATAACCTATTGAAAGTGATGGAGCCTAACGGACTACATGAAGGTCGCCGTGGATAGTTGAATTGAAGATTCTTGAGCAGTGAAATCGGAAGGGCGTGTTGAAGGGGAAAACTTGCGGAATCAACAGGTTAAACGAGAAAGTTAATTTAAAAGATAAAAAAGCTTTCATCGAAATGAAAGCTTCTGAAAATGGTAGGCCGTGCAGGGATCGAACCTGCGACCCGCGGATTAAGAGTCCGCTGCTCTACCAACTGAGCTAACGACCCGGAAACTCAAGCAGTATAGCATTTAGAAAAATCGTACTTCAAATCGGCAAACCGGGCGTGAATTTACGTTCTATATTCGGATAGAATTGTTTTTAATTGATTCTTAACTGCCGTGGATTTCGCAGTTAGGTATAGATCGAGTCCCGTACGTACGGCCTAGTAGTCGTTATTCCACTCAAATTGCGATGAAGGAATGCCCAAAATGCGAGAAATGCTATCCGGATGAGGTTTCCGCCTGTCCGCAGGATAGCGTACCGACCAAATTTTCGCTTCCCGGAACGCAGCTGCTCGCCGGCCGATATTTATTGGTTAGTCGACTTGGTCGGGGTGCGATGGGTCAGGTCTACCTGGCGAACGATAATAAATTTGCGGCCCGCAAAGTTGCCGTCAAGACCGTCCGGCAAGACATCCTTTCCAGCGATAACCTTCAGGAAGGCGAGGCCATCGCTCGTTTTGAGCGCGAGGCTCAGGCCGCGGCATCGATTCAGCATCCAAATACGGTAAGCGTGACCGATTACGGCGAGACCGACGACGGAATTTTTTATCTGGTCATGGAATACGTCGAAGGAGAGACCCTTCACCGGCTCCTTCGCCGCGAGGGAACTTTGCCGGTAAAACGTGCTGTTCGGCTATTACGTCAGATCGCTGATGGTGTTGACGCAGCTCACGAATTCGGCATACTCCACCGAGACCTTAAACCCGCAAACATTTTCATAATGAATAAGGGCAAGACCGGTGATGGTTTCGTTAAGGTTGGTGACTTCGGCCTTGCAAAGATCGTTAATCAGACGGTGACCGATTTCAGCTCCCAGGCGACACCGTCGTCGCGGGGTATTATCGGAACCCCTGAGTTTATGTCGCCCGAACAGATGCAGCCCGAGGTCGGCGTGGATGTTCGAGCAGACGTTTACGCTCTCAGTACCATTGCGTACCTCATGCTCGGCGGTAAAACTCCATTTTCGGGGGATATGATGCAATTGGTCATGCACAAGATCATGCATAAGCCGCCACCGCTTTCGACTCTTCGGACGGACGTTCCAATGGACGTTGAGCGAGTGATCATGAAATCGCTTGAGATCGAAGCGACCAACAGGCACACATCAGTAGCACAGTGGATCGAGGAGCTCGAAGAAGCAGCCGAAGACATCGACGAGAGTAAACGCGCCGGGGCTTCGCGGCTGGTCGTCCTGGCTCCCGTCGGCGCCGAGGTTTATGTCAACGATGAGCGAAAGGGAAGTATCGGCCGCTCAGGTCGTGTTGTTTTAACCGATGTTCCTTCCGGTCAGCACATTCTCCGCGTATCCAAGGCGGGCGAACGTGACGACGAGCGGGTTATCGAAGTCCGCGAGGGCGCGAACGAACAGGTAATTCAGGCCCAATTACGAACTTTGCACGGCACCGCCAGTCAACCCTCCCCGTCTCAAGGAAGTAGTAGCGGCGGGATCCATTCGAGCGTTATGCCGGGAATTGTTGCTTGTACAACGTGTAATTCTCGGTTTGCAGAGGGTATAAAATTCTGTGGGCGGTGCGGCGGCCGTTCCTTCGTGCTTGTCAGCGCTGGCGAAGTATCCAATTCATCTCCGTGTCCTCGTTGCTCGACACCCTTGCCCCTGAACTCGAAATTCTGCGGCCGATGCGGCCTTAATATGCCGTCAACCCCGTCAGTGAGGTCTTACTCGCAGCCGGTAGGATTCTCTTCAAATCATCAAGGCAATATTCCGGCGCAGGCTGAACGGATTTGCCGTAAATGTGGCGGCGCTTTTCCACCGCACATCAAATTCTGCGGGCGGTGCGGACACACAATGGTGTAGCTTCGTACGAACATTTTCATCAACAATTCGTAATTACCGTTTCGAAGTCAAAATGTTTATAATGACTTGAACTTTGATTCGGACAGCCCCTTTTTCGAGGAAATACGGATGAAAATCTGCCCTACCTGCCGAAAGACATATACCGACGACGGACTAAATTTCTGCCTTGAAGACGGCTCAGTGTTGACGATCGCGGCAGCTGAAGCGCCGCCGACGATGGTGATGCAAAATCCACCTCCAACAAATCCGAATCCGGGATCGTTCAGTCAGCCGGCAAGTCAGCAAACCTGGGCGCAGCAGCCAAGCTATTCGGTTCAGCCGAAAAAGAAGTCAAAAGCATGGATGTGGGTGGTCGGGTTGCTTGTTCTCGGTTTATTGCTTTGTGGTGGCGGGTTTGCAGGGATCTTTGCTCTTTACATTGCAAACAAAACAGAGCGGGCCGATGGTGATAAATTCCCTTCACCGGCAGCAAATACTGTACGTTCAAATTCAACGAATTCAGCGTCGAACACTGGTAACGAACGCGGAAAGCTCCAAGCGGTCGATCTCTCTGGCTGGTCTAAATCGCTATCGGCGGACGTCGATACGGAATACACAAATGGGGAACTGTTTCTTGCTACAAAACAAAAAGGATTCTATTACGTCCTGGTAAGCCAGGAATCGGACCAAACCGAGAACGCCAATACGCGGCTTACGGTTCGCAATGTCAATAATCTCGATTCTTCGATGGGTTACGGCCTCGTGTTTCATAGCAATCCCCAGCCCCTTCGCCAGGACTATGCATTCCTGATCGATACTAAGAAAAAACGGTATCGTATCGTGCATCACGTTCCCCAGGACGAGCCCGTCGTTGTACGCTGGACTAATTCTTCAGCTATAAAGGATGGCTCTGAGCCCAATGTACTTGAAGTTCGCGACAATAATGGCAACATCGATCTTTACATAAACGATCAAAAAGTTACCTCAATTCGAAACACCTA
>JBJMGN010000264.1:0-6568 GCA_045807885.1 Pyrinomonadaceae bacterium
TTATCGCCGGCCTTAGCCTGCTTTTGATCTTTACGGCCGTTTCCTTTTCGCAGACGTCGCCGATCCGCGGAACCGTAAAGATGCTCAAAGAAGACGGATCGAAAGTTCCGGTCGTTGGTGCGCTTGTGGAACCGTATCGAATAGATATCGATTCTGGCAAGAGTCCGTCGTCGAAAACCGATAAAGAGGGACAGTTTAGTTTTGCGGGCTTTCCCGTAAGCAACAAATATATTCTTTCGGTCAGCGCGCCTGGCATGGCTCCCTTTATATCCGGTACTGTGACGCCCGGAACGGACGCAGTCGATATCGTATTGCGTGCCGGTGATGGCAAGGTATTGACGGAGGCCGAGGTTCGCGCAAGTGCGAAACAAGCTCCCAAAGGCGGTTCGATCGCTTCGGAAGAAGATCGAAAAAAAGCCGATGCCGAATATCAAAAGCAGCTAGCAAAATATAACGAGGAAAAGAAGAAAGCCGAAGACTCAAATAAGATCGTCAACGAGTCACTCCAGGCCGGCGACGCTGCTTTTAAAGCGAAGAATTACGACCTCGCGATCTCGAAATTTGATGAAGGGGTCAACGCAGATCCTGACTTCGAAGGTAGTGCACCCGTGCTGTTGAACTACAAGGGCGTCGCATTGAAGCAGCGGGGCTTCGAGGCATATCAACGAGCTGCAAAGGACCCAGCCGTCAAAGAAGCCGAAATGGCCAAAGCTAAAGCTGATCTTACCGCTTCGATCGAAGCACTTGATCGTGGCTTGAAGGTTATCGCTGCCGCGAAACCGGCGGACGTTGCAAACAAAGCTGCGGGTGGAGCAGATGCTGCAACACTCGAGAAATCAAAATATAATCTGCTTTCGAATTCGGTTGAATCCTACCGATTGATAGTTCGCACAAAGGCCGATATTGCAAAAGCGAAAGATGCTCCTCCGATTTTCGAACAATATTTTGCGGCTGAGACGGACCCCGCGAAAAAGCTCGCCGCGCGTCTTGTGCTGGGCGACATCATGCGTGAAGCGGGCGAATCGGAACAGGCAATTGCCGCCTATCGGGTAGTGCTCGAATCTTCGCCCGATAACCCGGACGCTCTTGCTGGAATTGGTTTGTCTCTTTTCAACGTCGGCGTTTCCGAAGAGAATAAGCCGAAGATGCAGGAAGGGCTGAACTACATGCAGAAATTCGCGGACACGGCGCCGGACACGCATCCACTGAAGGCGAGCGTGAAAGATGCGGTCGATTATCTGAAGACGGAGCAAAAGCTCGCTCCGCAAAAAACCACTGCTCCGAAGAAAAAGACCTAAGATCTATAGATCTGTGGTACAAAAATGTGCGTGATACGTAAAAGTGTCACGCACTTTTTCATGAGCATAAATATTAGAGCAATCGAGCGTGGCGACCTTCAACATGTACTCGAACTAATGCGCGAGTTTGCCAGGTACGAAGATCTGGAAAGCTCACTCGAGGTGACCGAAGAGCGTCTTTCTGCTGCGATGTTCGACGAAGGCGCTTTTGTCGAGGGCCTGATCGCGTTCAACAGCGACACTCCGATCGGTTACGCGATCTTTTACCCAAATTTCCTTACTTTTCGAGGCCAACGAGGGTATTTCCTCGAAGACCTTTACGTCGCCCAGGAATCCAGGGCCTCCGGGCTTGGCAAGGCGTTTCTTTCCCTTATCGCAAAAATGGCCCAAAAGCGCGGCTTCGAGCGGATTGACTTCTTGGTTTTGGACTGGAATGAAACAGCGATCGGGTTTTATCAGAAACTTGGCGCCGTACGTTCAACCGATGAGCGCCATTTCAAGTTTACTGACAATGCTTTTCGTCAGCTTTGCGGCTATGATGCATCTTAAGGTGATGAAATGCTCTGTGAATGTCACAAAATAGACTCAGCCGGTGTTTCTCTTTCGTAAGGCAAACGTCCAAACAACAAGTTGCCGAAATTGGAGGCTATTGATGCAAAAGAAGACATTTAGGTTAGTTAGCGGCATGTTGGCCGCGTTTATTGTGATCGCGGTCGGCTCGTATGTTATCGTCGCTCAATCTGCAGTTACGGGAACCTGGGAAGCCAGCATTAAAGAAAAATCCCCCGACAAGATACATCTCTCGTTCGAACGAAAAACTGAGAATGGCAGAAATCAAAACGGCTCAAGCTACTCATTCAGCGAGCTTCAGGGCCTGAGTCGCGAGCAGGCGGCCAATGGAAGGGTAAATTTTCGCCTGGTACGCGATGCCGGCACGATCGAATGTGAGGGGACGTTTGTAAACGGTAAAGGATCGGGCACATTCACGTTCGTCGCGAACAGGGGCTACATCGACGCGATGCGCAGCCGCGGTTTCGACTTCGAAAAACGCTCGAAGGAAGACGACCATGAAGGAAGCGTCGAGGACCGCCTGCTCACCGCAGCGATGCTCAATGTTTCGGTCGCGCTTGCTGACGACCTGCGAAGTGCCGGTTTTCCAAATCTCGACACGGGCGACCTTTTCAAAGCCGCAATCTTTAAGGTAGACGGAAAATTCATGTCGGAAATGAAGGCCACTGGTTTTCCGAACCTTGGAATGGAAGAGCTTGTAAAGGCACGCATATTCAAGATCGACGCTGACTTCGTCCGCAAGATCAAAGACATGGGCTTCGGCACGAACGATTTCGAAAATCTCGTCAAATACAGCATTTTTAAGGTCACGCCCGAATACCTTGCAGACCTCAAAGCTGAAGGCCTGACGAATCTCACGGCCGAAGATGTTGTGAAATGCCGCATATTCAAGATCGATGCAGAGTTCATTCGAAAGGCACGAGCCGATGAGCCCAATCTTTCGGTTGAAGATCTTGTTCAAATGAAGATCGGTGTTTACCGTAAGACAAAATAGTTCGTCGGATAAAGGTAACTGAGAAGAAGCAGGAGCGATTCTGCTTCTTTTTTTATTCGAACTGCTTTCGAAATTCGCTGAATGTCGAGCGGAATTCGTCGAGTTCGTTTCGCAGCGATTCGACTTCCCTTTCGAGTTTCTCGAACCGGTCGTTTGAAGGAGCCCCCGCCGCCGGGCGTTCTCGCGCCGTCGCAAAGCTTGTGACATCGATCTCGCCCGAAAGGAGGTGCGCATAACGCGCGTCCTTTTGGCCCGGCTGCCGCTCTAGTTTCACGACGAAAGGATCGTCGCGCTTCGCCAGATCATCCAGCGCCTGCTGTACTTCGTCCAGGCCTCTGAACTCATACAAACGCTCTGAACGCCCGCGCAATTCGCCGACTGTCTGCGGCCCGCGGAGCATTAGAAGCGTCAAGACGGCGACGGCCGAAGGTTCCAGTTCCAGGACGCTCGGCATCACGTGTTTGTACTTCACCGTGCGGCTCGTGCTGCCGTGGAATGTATAGACGAGGTTCTTTTCACGTAAGCTGTCGAGAGCCGTCGTCACTTCAGTTTCGCTAAGCGACATCACCGGCTCGCGGTTGCTTTTTTGATTGCACGCGGCGATCAGCGAGTTTAGCGTCAGCGGATAATATTCGGGCGTCGTCAATTGCTTTTCGACAAGGCTGCCGAGCACGCGGGCTTCGGTTTCTGTGATCGTTAAGGGCATAAGAATTATCTACACGATATTATAATCTTTGCGTGAAAATATCTTTGCCCGAATGAACGTCTTCATCACCCGCACATCTGACGAGATCACCGAAGCATTCGAACGGCTTTCGCGGTCGGACGTTCTCGGCTGCGATACGGAAACTTCGGGGCTGAATTCGAAATACGGCAATATCCTTTCGGTCCAGTTTTCCGATGGCGACTTTAATGTCCTGGTTCCTACAAGTGAAGGCGTGGAGCTTGGAAGGCTCAGCGAACTTCTTACGAACGAGAAGATCGTCAAGATATTCCACAACGCGAAGTTCGATCTCGAATTCCTCACCGCAAACAGCATCGCCGTCCGAAACGTCTTCGACACGATGATCGCCGAGAAGGTCCTCACCCGCGGAGCCAATCAATCCGCCTCCCTCGCCGAAACGCTCTACCGCTATTTCGCCGTCGACCTCGACAAATCGCAACGCGCCAAATTCAATCGCCGCTGGGACGGCATCTGGACCGACGATCTGGTCCATTACGCCCTGTCCGACGTCGTGCATCTGCCGAGGTTGATGTCAGAACAGACCGCGTGGATGAAAAAGTTGGGGCTGTCGGAAGAATTCGCATCTCAGATCGCCGCGGTCTTGGCAAAAACAGCCTAACAATGCCCGCCGCCATCCGAACGCTTGGCAAATCAACAAGTATCAAAGGCAAAATACAAGAAATTGCAGCCAGACGTCGGTGAACATTGACCAATGTTAGGTAATTTCTTCCCTTCGGAAGAAGTATCAACGCTCCGATACAAAAAACTTTGACCGGCTGTAGAGAACCTATTGCTGAAGATACGTGTATCAGGCACGTGATACAAAAAACTTTGGCTATCGTCAGAGAAACTATTGCTGCCGATACTTGTATCAGGGGCTTAATACAAAAACTTTTAGCCGGCGATCGGGAATATTCAGCTGTCGGTATTTGTATCATGCCCGTGATACAAAAAACTCCGGCCAATGATTCGAAAACTTTACCTGCCGGAACTTGTATCAGCAGCTTGATACAAGTGACATTGGGTGAAAAACGTGCACATCGGGCAAGAGAAAATGTATCAAAGGCGTGATACAGGATATTCCAGCCGGTTTACCAGCGATGATACGCCGGGTGGCCTTCTTTTACGGCTACAAATACGCCCCGGCATGTGTCGCACACCTTTCCGCCCGCGATCAGCTCGGCTTCGACCGTGGCGCGGTCTTCGGTTGATTCGACGACGCGGGCTTTTAGAGTGATCGGCCCGTCGACTGGCGTCGGCCTTAGCAGTTTTACGTGAAACTCGGCCGTCACGGTGCAAGGGGCCTGGTCTTCGCAGCGTTTATTCATCAAATGGTACGCAGCGGCCCAGTTTGAATGGCAATCGAGCAACGCACCAATGATTCCGCCGTTCAGCACACCCGGAAACGCCTGATGGTGCGGCTCGGCGTCAAACTCCGCGACAACCTCATCGCCCTCGACAAAGCTCCGGATACGCAATCCCTTCTCATTCTTCGGCCCGCAGCCAAAGCAGATGCCTTCGGGCGAGTAGGTTTCTTGCAATGAAAGGCCTTTATCCATAATATTTGCCCTAGATTATCACACCGCTCCTTATATGAATCCTGAGAGCAACGCCGCGAAACGCACGTTTCTGGACATGAACGGCTACCAGTGGACCGTGGTATTCGCGGCATGGCTCGGTTGGGGCTTCGATATTTTCGACAGCCTTCTGATGAACTACGTTGCGCCGAATGCCGTTCCTACCCTTTTGGGAATGACGATCGGAACTCCGGAGGCGCAGTCCGTCACGCTTTGGTGGACGGGGATTTTTACGTCGATCCTGCTGGTCGGCTGGGCGGTCGGCGGCATCGTTTTCGGCAAAGTCGCCGACCGTATCGGCCGCACGAAGACCCTGCTGCTGACGATGCTGCTTTACTCGATCGGCACTGCGTCCTGCGCGCTCGCGCCGAACATCTGGGTTCTCCTGCTGTGCCGCATCGTAGCGAGCCTCGGCATTGGGGGCGAGTGGGCCGCCGGAGCGGCGATGGTTGCGGAGGTTGTTCCGGAGAAACGACGCGTTGAAGCAGGCGCACTCCTTTATACCGCGGCTCCATTTGGCTTATTCCTGGCTACCTTCGTGACTTATCAGGTAACCGGGGTCTATTTCACCGATCCTGAAACGTCTTGGCGATATGTATTTCTTTTCGGACTCCTGCCGGCGGCCGTAGCATTCTTCGTCCGCCTGTTCATCAAGGAGCCCGAACGCTGGAAGAAGGTTGCCAGCGCGGACCGCGCGCGGATCTCCGAGCTTTTCACACCAAAGTATCGCGCACTAACGATCAGCGGTTTTCTGATGGCAGTCACCGCGCTTGTAACGTGGTGGAGCGGCAATGCGTTCATTCCTATCGTCGCGAAGGGTCTCGCGTCTCGTGAGTGGAAAGACCTGACGAACGCGGGTATCACCGACTTGCCATCTATCGAAGTGATGGGCCAGCAATGGATCAAAACCGCGACCAACGCCTTTAACCTGGGCGGTTTGATCGGAACGATTCTGACGATCCCAGCTGCGAAGGTCCTTGGCCGCAAGAAAATGTTCTTCATCTATTATCTTGCCGCCGCTGCGTCGATAATGGCAGCCTTTGGGCTCGACCTTGCTCCGCACACTCGTTTGTATTTCTACTTTCCCATCGGGCTCACGGTCTTCGGTATTTTCGGCAGCTTCACATTTTACCTGCCAGAGCTTTTTCCTACGCGTTTGCGGGCTACCGGTTCGGGTTTTGCGTATAACATCGGCCGTTTCATTGCTGCGTTTGGGCCTTTCCTGGTCGGCAGTATCGCCGCAAGCGGCGCTAATTCGCTGGACAGCGCGATCCGTGTTTTGTTCTGGGTCGGGATGGTGCCTTTGGTTGCCGTGTTCCTCCTTCCATTTGTCATTGAAACAAAAGGGCAGCCGCTCACCGATTGATAAAAACTGATCTTGTCGTAACGAAAATCAACTCAGCTT
>JBJMGN010000265.1:0-16152 GCA_045807885.1 Pyrinomonadaceae bacterium
CACATTTACGGACGCCTGAACCACAATGCTGTAATAAACATTGAAGAACGTGATCTTCGGAATTCGTCCGACTTTGCATAAATGCACAAAAACTTTGCCGGAATTATCAAGCCCGGTTCGCGAGAGGCAAAGCAGCTCGACGATATCGATCCGGTGCGCCTTCCGCGTCACATCGCCGTGATAATGGACGGCAATGGCCGCTGGGCAAAACTGCGCGGAAAGCCGAGAATATTTGGACATCGTGCAGGCGCGGAATCGGTCCGGGCGTTGCTCGATACTACGACGCGTCTCGAGATCGAGGCCCTTACGCTTTACGCTTTCTCAACCGAGAACTGGAAACGCCCTAAGGCCGAGGTCAGCGGCTTGATGTCGATGTTGAAGCGTTATATTCGAAGCGAGATGAAAGAGGTCAGAGCCAACAACATTCGCTTTCAGGCGATCGGCGATATTTACGGGCTGGCTCCCGACGTCCAAAAGGAAATTGTCTGGGCGACCGAGCAAACTCGTGAAAATACCGGCACGCGGTTAAACGTCGCCCTCAATTATGGAGGCCGCGCAGAGATCGTTCGCGCGGCAAAGCTTGCTGTTGCCGACGTCGAGCGACGCAACGATGTTATCGATCATTTGACCGAAGCAGATATCGAACGCAATCTTTATACGTCGAATTTGCCCGAGGTCGATCTGCTAATTCGAACGAGCGGTGAAATGCGCATTTCGAATTTCCTGTTATGGCAGATCGCATATGCGGAGATCGTCGTAACGCCGACATTATTTCCCGATTTCCGTCGGCCGGAGATCTTTGAAGCGATCATCGAATTTCAAAAACGTGACCGACGTTTCGGTGATGTGAAGAGTTCATCATGAAAACACGTCTCCTCACAGCCGCTGTCGCATTGCCGCTGCTTTTCGCGGCGATCGTTCTGCCGCGGTATATACCGGAAACCGTCTGGATATTTGTCGGCATTGCCATCCTCGCGCTCGGAGCCGGGCTGTTCGAATTCTTTTCGCTGACGAAAAAGATGGAGCTCAAAGCCGACGCCGGTGTTGGATACATCGGCGCAGCGGTCATTACTTTTGCCTTCGCAGTTGATGCACCCGCAAAAGCGCCTGATCTGCTGTTGCTTGCAGCCGCATTGTTTGTGATCGCCGTCCTGATTTCCCAGACGTTCCGATTTCAAAAAGACTTTACAAAAATGCTCGCCGGTATCGGCGTCACATTGCTTGGCGTTTTTTATCTCGCGTTTCTTGGCGGCTTCCTTATCGCAATGCGGGTCGGGTTTGAGAATGTTCCGGGCCTTTCTACGAAGCTCCTGCTTTTCTTTTTTGTCGTGATCTTTGCCTCAGATGTAGGTGCTTATTTTGTTGGTAAGGCGATCGGAAAAAACAAGCTTGTGCCGAAGATCTCCCCTGGCAAAACCTGGGAGGGGCTTTTCGGCGGCATCGTCGCGGCTTGTATCGCTTCAGCATTAATTACGCGCTTCCTGTTCCCGGAATTGCCTTATAAGTTTTCTATTCCGCTTGCGGCCATAATGGCGATCGTTGGGGTCTTCGGCGACCTCGCCGAAAGCGCTATAAAGCGGGGTGCCGGCGCAAAAGACGCCGCGACCATTCTTCCTGGCCACGGCGGTTTGCTTGATAGACTCGATAGTCTGTTGTTTAACGCACCAATACTTTACTACTTCGCGCGGTTCTACTTTTCTATTTGATGTTTGCCAGCAGCTGATTGAGAGCTTCATCGACCGCGGCTTTCACGGCGTTCGACAACGGCCCATCAAACTTATTTTTGACTTTCGCTTCGCCGCTGCCGGCGCCTGAAAGCGTCGCTACCATATCGATAGTTACGGAGCCGGCGGCAGCTCCCACGCCGGTAGCCTTACTGAACATTCCGCCTATCTTGCTGCCAGTCGATTCCTTTACTTGACGGAAATCAAACTTCAAGTTGTAATCGCCCGCTCCGGTCGTGGGGCGTAGCCCTTTCGCCGCGATCTTGCTTTGAACATATGCCTGGATCTCTGCCTGTTCGGCCTGCCCGCCACTCGCAAAGGCAAAACTGAGGCCGACTGATTTCATCCCGGGCATTCCCATGACATTGCCGGAAGTCGGGACGCCCGAAGTCGGCGTACCGCTGTCCTTTCGTGCTTGGCCAGCGTTCGCATAGTCAGATCTTGAAATCTTATACAGATCCTGAGAATCTCTGGTTTCCGCATAGCCGCTCGGTATCTCAAAAAACGCCTGGTCGAGCGGTGTCCGCGTCAATTCTAGCGTTTCGGTAGTTTGCGACATCTGAACCTTGCCATCCGGACCGAACATTTTCATCGTTCCTTCGAGCAGAAATCCAGGATCGCCTACTCCGCTCGCTTTGGTTACGTACCGGTCCATGCAATCCGGCTTTTTATTCATCATATTTTCGGGTCTTTGCGGAGCTAACTTAATAGGGCAGCTGAAATCGGCCGCGAAATCCACATACCATCCGTCGTATTCCATCTTCATCTGGCTCGCGCCGTTGCACGAATCAGCAGACGAATTCATCTCCATCGTGGTAATAATGTGCCTTGCCTGCATGCCGAATATCGCCCTGCGCTCGCCGGTGTCGCGTCCCATGGTGGTCATTGTCACCGTGCCGCCTTTCCTGGTCGGGCCCGAAGGCGGAGGTTCCGCAACCGATTCGCCTCTCGGCGTCTGTTCCGTCATGGTTTGAAGCGGTTCGACCAAATACAGCCGTTTCTTGTCGCTTAGCTGGACTTTTCGTTTCAGGTCGCATTGGGTAATGGTAGCGACCTGAGGATACAGCGCGGACGCTGCCGGGTCGTCAAACTCGGTCTTTGTTTCCGTCCGTTCACGCGACCCTTTGATCATTTTGGTCGACTGCATTTTCATGCCGCCCATCGTTACGCGCTGCTTTACCAAAACGTCTGCAAATACTCCGGTGGGAACTGAGATCAACATCCCAGCTGCGAATAAGATTCGAAAGTACTTTTTCATACTATTACTCCTTAGAAATGCCATTATCGCTCAAGTTCGATTCGAGAACCAAGAAAACTTGAACTTTAGTGAGCACGAACAGAAATATTGTTCGATATTGCACATCCGGCCTTGTTTCCTGTATTATCACCATTGCTTTTATGAACGCCATTCTGCGAGTTGACGACAATAATACGTGAGGCCGGAAACGTTAATTTAACGACGTTCCGCCTTCCGACTGTCTTCAACCCGGAAGGCTTTTTTATTTTTTATGCTAGATACGCTTGGATCATTAGAACGCACTCACTCTTGCGGTGAGTTGCGCGAATCGGACGTTGGCGAGCAGGCAGTGCTTATGGGCTGGGTCGCGAAAAAGCGCGACTTCGGCGTTTTTACGTTTATCGATCTGCGGGACCGTGACGGCGTAACGCAGGTCGTCGTTAGCGAAGAAACTGCCGGAGAGGCACACGCAAAGGCGAAATCGATCCGCGGCGAATTCGTGATCGCCGTTAAAGGAACGGTCGTAAGCCGTGCCGAAGGAACACATAACGCCAAGCTTGCGACTGGCGATGTTGAGGTCAAGGTCAACGAATTGCTGGTACTTAACGACGCTAAAGTTCCGCCTTTTCAGCTCGAAGTCGCTGGAAGCGAGAACCTTGCGGACGAATCGACACGCTTGAAATATCGCTATCTCGACCTGCGTCGGCCGCAGCTTCAGTACAACATTCGAACTCGGGCAAAAGTTGTCGGCCGCATTCGCGAGTTTATGGACGGCAATGGTTTTACGGAAATTGAAACGCCGATCCTTCTGAAATCTACACCCGAAGGCGCACGCGATTTCATCGTGCCGTCGCGTATTCACGCGGGCAAGTTTTTCGCGCTTCCGCAATCGCCGCAGATCCTGAAGCAGCTGACCATGATTTCCGGATTCGACAAGTATTATCAGATCGCACGCTGCTTTCGCGACGAAGATCTGCGTGCGGACCGGCAACCGGAATTTACGCAGCTCGACGTCGAGATGTCATTCGCGCACCCGGAGATGGTATATCGCGTGATGGAGGGAACATTCGGCCATGTATTCCGTCTGATTAACGTAGAACTGCCTGCTCAATGGCCGCGGATGACGTATGCCGAAGCGTTGCGTCGATACGGCTCGGACAAACCCGACCTGCGTTTTGAAATGGAGCTGGTCGATCTCGGCGATGAGCTTCGAGATACAGATTTTGCGCCGTTTCGCTCTGCGCTTGACGCAAAGGGCGAGGTCAAGGCGATTGTCGTCAAAGGAAAGGCTGACTATTCGCGCAAACAGACAGACGAGCTGCAGGAATTCGTAAAGCGCTACGGCGCCGACGCTCTTGCTTGGATAAAAGTCGGCGACGAGATGACTTCGACGCTTTTGAAAGTGCTCGGCGAAGAAAAGATCGGCGCACTCGCATCAAAAGCTGGTGCCGAAAAAGGCGATGCCGTTTTGATCGTCGCCGGGCGAAAGTCCGTAGTTGCGGCCAGTCTTGGAGCGCTTCGCATCGAGGTCGCCAAACGCGAAAAACTGATCCCGCAAAATGTCTTCAAACCGCTGATCGTGATCGATTTTCCGCTTTTTGAATACAACGATGCCGAGCATCATTACGACGCGGCCCATCATCCGTTCACATCGCCCATGGACGAAGACCTCGAACAATTCAAACAGGCCGTCGAATCTGGCGATCGCAGCCTGCTCGGCGGGATTCGCGCGAAGGCGTACGATGCCGTGGTCAACGGCATTGAGGTCGCCGGCGGCTCGATCCGTATTCATCAAAAGGACGTTCAGGCGTTGAATTTCAAAGCTCTCGGAATGACGCCCGAAAACGCACGCGAGCGATTCGGCTTTTTCCTCGAAGCTCTCGAATACGGCACGCCGCCGCATGGTGGCTTCGCCGCCGGCATCGAACGAACGCTCATGGCTCTGCTCGGCATCGACAACATCCGCGACCTGATCGCCTTCCCCAAAACCGCTTCCGCCCAGGACTTGATGATGGACTCGCCCGGCGAGGTGGATAAATCGCAGCTGGATGAATTGGGAATAAGAGTGATCGAATAAGCGCTGCAGATCGCAAAGGATTGTTGCTCCATTTCTGTCGTGACCCCCGACTTCCCGTTTGCTGTATCAAATCCATTCAGTGACATAGTGTATCATCTATGATACACTCTCGATGGATTTTTGTTCTTTGAAATTCGAAATCTCTCGTACCTGAGGCAGTTCATGCCGGTGAATTGACGCCAAGACCAACCGCCGAAAAACTTTTGCAAAATTTGTCGGAATTTACGCCAAAATCCCTATAACCTTAATATTTAGAATAACTTCCCTGTCCCAACATCGAGCGGGACACGCCCGGGACAAAAGCGGGACAAGTGCGGGACAAAGAATTGAAAAATATGCGTGGGACAGTGGGACAGTATGGGACAAAAAAAACGGCCGTCTAGGAACGGCCGCAATTGACGATGGAGACAACAGGTAGAAACTTTATTGATTTACGAGCATCATTCGGCCGTCGGGCAGGCGAACCGTCATCGCGTTTGCCTCGATCACTGTTAACGGTGGAGCTTCTTTTTGCTCCATTCGGAAAGCCGCATCAGGCGTTACTCGGCGGGCAATTTGTGCGATCCGGCCGTCTGATATCTGGTTGTAGCGAGACGAGATGCGACGAACATATTCCTGTGTTTCTCGATACGGCGGGACGTTCCAGCCGTATTTCATGACCGCTCCTTCGCCGGCATTATACCCTGCAAGCGCGAGCACGACATCGCCGCGAAATGTATCGAGCAGCCAACGCATGTACTTCACACCGGCGTCGATATTTTGCTTTGGGTCGTAGATCGATGTGACCCCAAAACGTCGGGCCGTGGCGGGCATCAGCTGCATCAGGCCGCTGGCACCTTTTGGTGAACGGGCATTGATCTTAAAG
Organism: Pyrinomonadaceae bacterium; assembly: GCA_045807885.1. Classification (GTDB taxonomy): domain Bacteria; phylum Acidobacteriota; class Blastocatellia; order Pyrinomonadales; family Pyrinomonadaceae; genus OLB17. Next base: position 5,904 of record JBJMGN010000265.1, read on the forward strand.
GTCGATTCCTGGTGCATCTGCGAATAGATCAGCAGCGGATCCAGGCCGTATCGGCGGCTCGATTCGACAATGTACGAATCGTGAAGCATGTTACCCGTTGTGAAGCCCTTTAGATTGGAATTCGATCCCATTGGGAGCTTGAAATTCGCAGGCGACATCCCGCCCTCGCGGGCAGCAAGGCCGTCGGTCACGCTCGCGGTCTGCCGCGAATCTAAGGTTCTTCGCAAAAGCTTGTCGTTAACGACGACCTGCCACTTACCGTTCTTGCCACGCTTCTTTTTTGTCGGCGTGATGGCGAAGTCAGAAACGGGCGGCACGTAAACTTGGACGCCCTGCGAGCGGTCGAAATTATCAAAAACCCGCTGTGCGGCGATAGGAGCTACACAAAAAACACAGAGTGAGAGGGAAAAGCAGGTGGCAAATGATCTCATTTGAAACGGGACGTGAAGAATGTTGTTCTAAGGCAAAAGGTAGGTCTTAAGGAGTTTGGAGAGCCTCTGCGTGCCTGTGATTTCGGGTTTCACGGCTTAAAATTAGCAAATGGTCAATTCCGGGAGGTTTCCACCTTATTTTGCGATGTATAACGCTGTTTGGCACAGCGGAATATTAGAATAGCAGAGTTTCAGATCCGCGTAAAGCCAAATTTATCTTTGATTTTCGCGGCCGCGGCCTTAGACTATTTTTTCTTTTATGCTTTACCTTTCCCAGGTTTTGGGCCGGCCGATCTATGACGCTGGTAACGACCGGATCGCCACTATCAGCGACATACTGGTCCGATACGGTGACGATGATCACCCGCCGGTGATCGGCATCGTAGCGCGTTTTAGACGACGGGATTTTTTCATTTCGAATAGGAATATTTCGGAATTGGGCGAGCAAGGCGTCCGCATGAATTCGGCAAAACTTGACCTTACGCCATTCGAGCGCCGTGAAGGTGAGGTTTTGCTCGGCAAAGATGTTTTGGACAATCAGTTGATCGATGTCGACGGGAAGCGTGTTGTTCGGGTCAACGATGTTCAGCTTATCGATACGGGCGACAGCTGGCGCGTTAGTGGTGCAGATGTTAGCCTTCAAGGCTTCTTGCGCCGGCTAATGCCCAAGGGCTTTTACGGTAGCGATCGAACGGTCGAGGTTATCGATTGGGCAGACGTTGGATACCTGGCTACTGACACTGCAACCGCGACCGTGCAGCTCAAATCCTCGAAGGACAAACTCTCGCGACTGCATCCCGTTGAAATCGCTCAGCTTGCTGAAACACTCTCACCGATCCATCGGACGGAAGTAGTTGAAAGTTTGGATGACGAAATCGCTGCTGACACGCTCGAGGAGATGTCCACCGAAGCACAGGCTCGAATCCTGGAGGAAATGGACGAAGAACGCGCCGCTGACATTTTAGAAGAAATGTCCCCAGATGACGCGGTAGACGTGCTCGACGAAATGGACGAACAAAAGTCCGAACAGCTTTTCAATCTGATGGAAGACGATGAAAAGGCTGACGTGGCTGAGTTGATGAATTTCGAACACGACACGGCTGGCGGATTGATGACGACTGAGTTCGTTGTATTTCCGCAAGATCTGACCGTCGGCGAAACCATCATTCGGCTTCGCGAAATGGCAGAAACGCCGAACATGATCTACTACCTTTATGTGGTTAAGGAAGAAGCATCTTGGAAACTCTGCGGAATCATTTCCTTGCGTTCGTTGATATTGGCCGATCCGACCTTGAGACTTGCAGACGTAATGCGAAGCGAATTTCGATTTGCTCACCCGTCTGAGTCCGCCGAAGAGGTAGCTCAAACTATTTCCGAATACAACTTGCTTGCCCTACCTGTGATCGATGACGAAGGTGACATCGCCGGGATCGTCACTGTAGATGATGCAATGGAGATCCTTCTGCCAAAGAACCTTCAGCGCAGATTGCCTCGACTATTTGGTTGAGTTTCTGTCGCCATAAATCGCTTCATATCGAATGTTCAGTTTTGTTTGCCCGGTCCCCAAAGTGCTCGGCCGGAGAATTTACCGGTATGTTCGCCGCTCCTAAGCATTTGGACGCCATTCACAAATACATCGCGCACGCCGACTGCGAATTGATGCGGCTTTTCGAAAGTTGCCTTGTCAGCAATATTGTTCGGGTCGAATATTACGACATCCGCAAAATAACCCTTCTTTAAAAATCCACGCCGATCGAGACCGAGATTCGTAGCCGGCAAACTGGTTAACCGGCGGATCGCCTCCTGCAGCGAGATCACCTTTTCTTCGCGGACGTATTTGCCCAACAGCCGGGCAAAATTGCCGTACGCACGTGGATGCGGGTTTGATTTGAGAAATGCTCCCTCGGGAGCCACTGATTCGGCATCCGAACCAAACGAGACCCACGGCATTCGGATCTGCTTTTTGACATTTTCCTCGTCCATCAAAAAGTAAACTGTGCCGACACGCGACTGGTCTTCAAGTACAAGGTCCAGAATGGTATTTTCCGGATCGGTGCCGCGCATTCGAGCTACTTCGCCAAGCGACTTGCCCGTCAACGGCTTTAATTTTTCATTCTTGAATCCAACAAGTAGAACTTTATCCGGCGAGCCGGCGGCGAGATACAGATTTTCCCACTTGTCTGTCGGGGTGCGGATCTCTTCGAGAATCCGCTTCCGCGATGCTGGATCCTGAATTCGTTTATAAAGCGCCGGATAGCCGCCATCTAACACCCACGGCGGCATCGCTGCATCCAAGCCGGTCGCACCGGCAGTATAGTTGTACATGTCCGCCGTGATCTTTAGTCCGCTTTGACGCGCAGCTTCGACCTTTGCAAGTACCTTGTCCATCTTCCCCCAATTCTCTTTGCCGGCGGCCTTAAGATGGTAGATCTCCACAGGAATCTTCGCTTCGCGCGATATCTTTATTAGCTCATCGACGGCTTCTTCCAGCCGGTTGCCTTCGCTCCGCATATGCGAAATGTATTTGCCTTTGTACTTCGCAGCAACCTTGCACATTTCTATCAGCTCTTCGGTTTTTGCATAAAATGCAGGAGCATAGATCAACGATGAACCGATACCGAGCGCGCCGGCACGCATCTCGTTTTCCACAAGCCTGCGCATCTGCTGCATTTGTTCTGCCGTCGGCTGCACATCGGCCTCCCCGAGCACGAATTGTCTGATCGTCGTAGCGCCAATGTATGAAGCAACATTCTGCGAGACGCCGCGCCGTTCTAAATAGTTGAGATAGTCCGCAAGCGTTGTCCAAGCGATGTCGTACTTCAGGTCGCCCTGATCGTCCTTCATCAGCTTTTTCATTCGATCGTTTAGCGGGCCCATCGAATTTCCCTCGCCGAATATCTGCGTCGTTACTCCCTGTTTCAATTCGCCGAGAGAACGCGGATCAATGATCAGCGATTCTGTTGACCATGAAAGCATATTGATAAAGCCCGGTGCGACTGCCATTCCTGACGCATCGACAATAGTCCCGGCCTTCGCTTTCGAAAGATCTCCGATCTTTGCAATCGTGTCGCCCTTGATCCCGATATCGACCTTATACGGATCGCCGCCCGAGCCGTCGTAGACTATGCCGCCACGGATGATCACATCAAATTCATTGGACGGACCGTTTTGTCCAAGCAGTGTTGAGATCAAAAACGAAAATAGAATCGGCAACCAAACTATCTTTTTCATATTCTTTCGCGTTCAGCCTTCTTATTTAGCCCGCCGAAAATTCAAGTCCTGAAAATCGAAGCTAAAGTCGGTGAGCGGTGAAACGGCTCGCATCGTAAATCCTGATGGTTTGCCTTCTTCGTCAAGGCTGAAATTCACGAACGCGTTCGCGGGCATTGCAATATCAGCCCATTTCGCAACAAACGCGTTTCCTTTATATGGCATCATCTCGCCTGAAAGTTGCGGCGATCGCTTTGAATCGAACCAGAGTTTGCCGTTTTTGATGGAGATCGTAACGTCGCCAAGCCAAATGTCCGTATATTTCCCGACAAACAAATTCATATCGAAATTTTGTTTACCAGATTTTTGTACCTGATCGATATCGCTCCAAATTTTGTCGGTGACCGTCTTTGCTTGTGCGAGGGCCTGCTTTCGTTGAGTCGAAAGCAGCGTGACCCAATCATTTCCCGTTTTTCCGAGGTAGCCGTCCTTTATTTGATTTGTGATCGAAACAAAGGCAAGGCCTTCCATTTGGTTTGTCAACACTACAATGCCGAGACTCAGCTCAGGGATCATAGTAACCTGCGTGACCATACCCTCAATTCCGCCGGTATGCGAAATTTGTTTGTATCCGCCGACATCGCTGAGTCCAAACCCGAGGCCGTAGGACGAAAAATGCGTATTGTACGGACCAGCTGAGCCGACCGGCAGAATGGTCTGAGGCGACCAGAGATCTTTGAGAACGTTTTCTGAAATCAGGCTTTTAGAATTGCCCTCACCGTACTTTCCCTTTGCAAGAAACATCTGCATCCATTTCGCCATTTCTGTAATGTTCGAATAGATCGCACCGGCAGCAGCTGCCGCTTTCAATGGATTCCTTCGAATCACCTGAACTTTTCCGTTGACTTCGGCGTGAGGATCCGTGGTATTGCCGGTGACTTTGATACGCTCATACGTCGATCTCGAATCATTCATTCCAAGCGGTCGCAGAATTCGTTCCTCGACAAAATCTTCCCAGCTTTTTCCGGTTGCCCGTTCGATCACTTCGCCGGCAACGATGTAAAGCAAGTTGTCGTAATCAAATTTAGAACGAAAACTGGAGGTCTGTTTTAGATACCGAAGATTATGGATGATCTCTTTACGTGTGAAATCTGTGCCGTCTGGAAAGAACATCAGGTCGCCGGCACCCAGGCCGAGCCCGCTTCGATGAGTAAGCAGATCGCGGATCGTAAATTCTTCGGAAACATAAGGGTTGTAAACCGTAAATTCGGGAATATAAGTCCTTACACGGTCGTCCCACTTTAGTTTTCCCTCATCTACCAAAATTCCCAGTGCGGCGGTAGTAAAAGCCTTCGTATTCGAGCCGATACAGACCAATGTGTTCTCATCCATTTTTTGCATCGACTTCAAAGAACGAACGCCGTGTCCTTTCGCGTATATCAGCTTGCCATCTTTGATCACGCCGACTGAAATGCCGGGCACTTCGAACGCTTTCATCGCTCGGTCAACCAGGCCGTCAATAGATGCGCGATCAAGTACTTGTGCTTGGGATAGCCCGAAGGCGAAAAGAAAGAATGAAAAGAAAAGGATCTTTCGCAATAATTTCGTATTCATCGTGAGTTTCTATGACCAAGGATCGTCTAATTTACACGTTTCAAGACCGCTCCGCCCACATTCATTGACTCGACCGTGCCGGTAACCGGGTTAAGCTCAAAAGAGATTATGTCCTCATCCCACCAAGACTTATTCCAAATTGCTCTGAACGAATCGAAATGCCAGTGATCAAGGTCTGCAGAAAGGTCGTTTGTAATTTTTATTCGTAATCTGCCAGCGACCTGAGCAACTTCCATCGTGCCGTAAAAAGGATCAGCGTATTTGCCCGTGTACGCGTTCAAAGACAGGCTTGGTTTTGTATTCGGTACTCGCCTGGCCTTCACAGCCTCGGCACGGTTCTTCGAATCTGCCTTTAAGCCGTCGTAAAGTGCTTTGGTTTCTTTGCTCCAGTCACGTGGGCTATCGCCAAAACCAAACTGATCGAAAGCCTCGTACATTAATGCATGGCGCACTTCCGCGTGGTCGAGATTTCCGAAAATGTAAACACCGATCTTTTTATCGGGAATCAATCCAATGATCGCCGTCCGGCCGTCGAGGCTTCCAGTATGAAAATTCACCATTTCGCCTCGGTAGTCGTGCTGAAACCAACCAAGTGCGTAAGTTGTCCAATGGGGTTTCGTCAGTGCTGTGGTCGGATAAAACCCTCCGTTTGGAGGTATCACCACCTGGGGTCTAAATAATTCCTTGAAAGTTTCCGGTTTCAACAGCTGTTTGCCATTTACTGTAGTATTGCCAAGCATAAAGTTGACCCATTTCCCAATGTCGTCGGATGTTGACCAAACCGAGCCAGCTGGCCCAATCGGGTCTGCGCTATCTTCGGGAATCGGCTGGATCTTGCCTTTTATTTCGAAATGAGCGACTGAACGATTTACGTACTTCATCGAAAGCGTGTAGTTCGCGAACGTATTTTTCATGTCGAGCGGCCGGAAAATGCGTTCTGTTATGAATCGTTCCCAAGGGATCCCACTCACCTTTTCGATCACTTGGCCGGCGACAAGATACATTATGTTCTGATAGACAAAGCCGCCTCGCAGCGGGTACGCCTGCTTGGCAAACTGCATTCGTCGCACCACCTCGTTCGACGTGAGCTCGGGCGTCCAGGCCCAAAGGAAGTCGGCATTACCAATGCCCGTGTTGTGCGTTAATAGGTCTCGAACTCTGACGTCTCCAGTCACGTAGCTATCGTCCACTCGAAAACCCGGAAGATATTTCGTAACCTTATCGTCCCAATTGACCTTCCCTTCGTCGACAAGCATCGCCATCGCAACTACAGTCATCGCTTTTGTCGTTGACATGCATCCAAAGAGAGTCTCAGCGTCGACCTTTGCCTCTTTGCCTACTTCGCGCAAGCCATAGCCTTTCGACAAAAGCACCTTGCCGTCTTGGACAACAACGATCGAGAGTCCCGGTACATTCCAGTCCCTTCGCGCTGACTCGACATACTTGTCAAAAGTTTGGACGGAAGATTGACCAAATGACGAAAGTGCGAGAAGAAGCAAAAATATAATTGTTAATGGAATCTTCATGTTTGATATTCGATTTGTTTTCAATGGGATTAGCGGCCATCAAATCGGCCGGCATAACAACGAATTCTGTTGACAACCTATTTTGCTCCAGATAAAGTTAGGGGCAAGACGACAACATGATAATCGTAGCCGGTGTCCAACAAGCTGTCCGATACCGGCGTCGTTCAAATTTCAATTTTAGAAAACCCAAAAAAGGAGAAACAAAATGAGCATTCCTCGCGACCCCAACAGTGAAGATTTTCAGGAACCCAACACCGGTATCACAACTGAAGCTGATGTTGAAGCATATCAGGAACCAAACACAGGAGCTATGCAGGAGCCTAATACCGGACGTACGCAGGAACCGAATACGGGGATAGCCCAGGAGCCGAACACAAATTAAGAATTAAGTGCTTTCGGCTCGTCGTTACCGAAACCGATCTTTGCAAGAAGCTCGCTCCACCGTGTATCGACATGGAGTGACTTAAATCGAGGGTTGACCTTGGCATGTGTCAGGCCAGGGTCACGCTCAGTCAGCGCACGGCCAAGCCATTCAAATGCGTTGTCGCTTTCGCCCAGCATCGAATAAATTTCCGCTATCTGATAAGCATTGCCATCTGAAAATTTTTCGAGAATCTCTTCTAAAATCTCACCCGATTCTGAATGTTGACCAGTCTTTTGAAAGAGAATTACCCGGGCCCATGAACGCCAAAATTTGTCCGGTTCGCGATTGGTCTGATCGATCCCCTCGTCGACCTTACCCTGGTCACTCAAAACAAGCGCGAGTAACGAACCCGAAACGATCCGCTGAGGAGCAAGTTCAAGTGCTTTACGAAATGCTGTTTCTGACTCACTGAGTAAACCGGACGCGTGCGCGATCAAGCCGAGGTTATGCCAGATGGCTGCGCTGAGCGGATCTTGTGCAAGTGCTAGGCGTACCAACTCCAGAGCTTGATTCAGCCGGCCGAGTTTGTACATCAAAACGGCCGCCCCATCCAGGACTGATGAACTTCCAGGTGCAAACTCGACTGCCTTTTCGTACGACTGTTCAGCACTTTTCAAGTCCCAGTCATAAGAGATCTGAACCCGCCCGAGTTGCGCGTATCCTTCGGCAAGTTCGGGGTCCAACGTAACCGCTCGAAGTGCAGCGTCGCGCGACCGCGCATAACCCGCCTTTACCGATTTCCACCCCCGGCCTGCTTCGATCGAAAAAGCGCGGCCAAGTTCTGCCCAACAAAGTGCAAAGTCGGGATCCAATCGCAGCGCCTGGTGGAAATAGTCGATCGCTTTAGCTGTGTCATCTCGCGTGGTCCTGTCGAGGAAATATCGTCCAAGAAGCAAAAGCCGTTGTGCTTCCGGGTCTGACGTACGTCCACGAACGGCCTCAGCAACCTCGGAAATTACTTTCTTGCTTATTTCCTCCCGACGCTCCTCGCCGATCAATCTTGTTCTGAGTTCTTCAACGACCGATTGCGCAATATCATCCTGAATCGCGAAAATATCGCTCATCGTGCGGTCGTAGGTATCCGACCAGATCTGGAATCCATCAGCCACGTTCACAAGCTGGACTGCTATTCGGATACGCTCGCCCACCATGCGAATACTTCCTTCGACTATTGAAGCTACATTTAATGCTTGTCCGATCTCGGGTACCGTCGCCGATTTGTTCTTGAACGAGAATGCTGAGGTCCTCGCTGCAACCCTAATTCCGTGAATTTTAGAAAGAACATTAAGCAACTCCTCCGCCAGGCCGTCGGAAAAATATTCGGTGTCGGCATCGCGACTGATATTTGCAAAGGGAAGTACCGCTATAGAATTTACAGCTCCAAAAGTAGGCAGTTTCGATGGATCTATGACTTCAGTCGGAAAATCGCTTGAAATCGAACGCTTCTTTGCGAACACCGCAGTTTCACGCGGTGTGTCCGGCGAGGTTATTGTGTGTTGCTCTGCGGTGGAGGGACCCTCAAGAAGCGCACTTCCGTCGTCCAGGCAGTAAAGCAGACTGTCATCGAAATAGTCGCGTCTGCAGTCAGGACACCGTTTCATAAAATCTGTTCAGATATGCCTTCTACTCCTTTCTAGACAATATTTAACCTGTCCGAATGCATTATTCATGCTTTACGTCCGTACTTCGTGCGTGACGGCGGACACTGTAGCCGGCGTTACTCGAAGCCTGGATGATAAGGGTGAGGGTAAAGACCCAATGCCCGGTCATTTTCACTTGGGCTGTCGGTGCCCTTAACGCCTGTGGGCGGTTTATCGGTGTGTTCTACCCATGCGAGAAATACGCCTCGGGGCGTCCATAAGAATGAAAGTTTAAGGTTAGGACTCGGAGGTCTTCTCCCAAGCTTGTGAAGTTTCTCATTGATCTCATCGGTTAGCTCCCGGATCGGATCATCATGAAATGCAGACTTATACGCCGTCTGTAAGTAGGCCGATGCGCAGTCGTTACCGCCAGGACTGCAAGAGATGCCCCCGCCGGCGGTATATCCGCAATCCGCGAAGGCGCAAAACGATGCTATAAATTCAGCCATGACCAATCTCCTTGTATTTTGTTAATGGTGAACCCGAAATCCAAAACTTAATAAACTCGGCTCGAATAAAAAACTAGCTTTCCGGTATATCTCAACGAATTCCGGATATGATCAAAACATCCGAGCTCTCCGTTCCGCGCGAGAATACCATCGTTTTTCCGTTTCGCGAAACATCAAAAGCGTAGATCCTATCGCCGATGGAATCGCCAAGTCGACGTGCTTGACCCCCGGAAATAGGCTGACTCCAAACCTCGAATCTGCCATCGAGACGATTAACGAAGATGAAGCTTTTCCCGTCGCCTGACCAACGGAAATTCGATGTAGATAGCATTGCTGGATAATCGTATGTGCCAATTTCGTGTCCGTCATCGAAGGAAAAAATTCCGATCTTTTTCGAGCCGTTATCTGCATTGGTTAGTTCACAAGCAATTAATTTGCCGTCTGGAGATAATTGGGGCCGATCAGAGCCGGCGGGAAGCAACTGGCTGGGCTCACCGCCCGAAAAAGGCATTTTCCAAACCGAGCTGAGCCCGTCATTGCCGCTTCGTCTGAAGATGATCCACAAGCCGTCAGAAGTCAAAATTGGCTGGGATTCGTTTTCCTTCAGTTCCGTCATCCGAATTGGATTACCACCGTCGAAATCCATCCGCCATAGATCCAAACTTCCCGCGCGGTCGGATGTAAACACGATTGTTTTTCCATCCGCGGAAACGGCAGGATGAAAATTCGATCCTGACTTTTGCGTAATTTGTCTGTTATTACGTCCGTTCGGATCAATTGACCAAATGTCCTGCGAGCCGGCAACGCGTTTGGTGTAGACCACATAGCCGTTTGGGCCCCATGCGACACCGGAGATTCCATCATCTTGCCCGACTCCATTCGTTAACTGCGTCAGTTCGCTGAGGCGATCACTGTCGGCGATCCACAGATGTGACGAACGGCTGAGTTGCACACT